>JAJYSF010000169.1 GCA_021793715.1 Actinomycetes bacterium | reverse complement strand
GCCGTGGCCTCCTTGTACTTCTTCGTCAGGTCGCGGACCTGAATCACGGGGTCCATCTGGTTCTCCTTGAACGGGCGGCGCGTGCCGCTGGTCACGATGTCTGGGGCGTCGCGTGCTCGTGAATGAACTGTGCGATGTCGTCGGGGCCGAGGCCGAGTTTGCGGGCCTCGGCGATCAGGGGGGCGATGTAGCTGTCGGCGAAGGCGGCCTTGCGTTCGGCGAGGACGCGCTCGCGGGCCCCCGGCGAGACGAACATGCCGATGCCCCGACGCTTGTAGAGGATTCCCTTTTCGGCGAGCATGTTCACTCCTTTCGCCGCGGTCGCGGGATTGATGCGTGAGAAGGCGGCGATCTCGTTGGTCGACGGTGCCTTCTCGTCCTCGGGGAGGGTCCCGTCGACGATCTGGTCCTCGACGAGATCAGCGATCTGCATGAAGAGAGGCCTGCCCTCGTCCATCGCGCCCTCCCGGGGTTGCTTGGTTAGTTACTCGACTAATGAACCATATGACCTCAGGATGTGTCAAGCACCTCGCCGATCCTCTGTGCGCACCCGCCTCGCGTCGTAGGCTGTGCACATGGACGCCCTGTTCGGCTTTCTCGGCAGTTACTGGTGGCTCGCTCTCGTCTTCGGCGGCGCCATCGCGAGCGGGTTCAGCGCGCTCGGGAGTTGGTGGTCGAAGCAGTCGAAGCAGCGCCACAAACAGCGACTCGAGGTCATGCGCGCCAAGGCCGAGATCGCGCAGGCGAACCAGTCCATGGATCCCGAGGCGATCGCCCAGGCGGATGCGGCCAGTCGCGCGGACCGTCTCGAACGCCTCATGACAACGCACGACGACGTCTCGCGTCGCTGGCTCGACTACGAGCTCGACGCGGCGAAGCTCATCGCCTTCCCGACGATGAGCGACGGCAGGGACCGGCACACCGCCGCGTTCCTCCGGGCGAAGAAGGTCGCCGACGGGCTGCGCCCGGAATCCGCGCACGCGCGCGTCGACGCTGAAGCCTACGCGGAGTATCGCGACGCCGTGCACGACTACGAGGTTGCTTTCGACGTCGCCGAGCAGGAGGCCCGGCGCGTGCGGGATACCGGTTTCAGTGAGGCGGAGCGACAGCGGCTGACGCGCGCGCAGCACATGCTCAACGTCGCGGTGGACACCTCGGCGACCGCGGCGGAGCGGCAGACCGCGTATCGACGCATCCGCGAGGAACTCGACGGTCTCCTCGTGCTCTCGGACGCGGCCGAGAGCGAACTCAAGCGCCGCGTCGCGGGCGAACTCAGCGCTTGACCCGTACGGGGAGTGCGCCGCGCGCTTCTCGGCTGTCTGCGTGCGCGGCCTCCCCATGCGTGAGGGTCGCCAGAGTTTGCAGCCGCGGCCCGCCGCAGGCTGCAAACTCTGGCGACCCATCAGTGCTCGGCCCCGTGGGTCGCCACACATTGCAGCGGGCAAGCGCACGAACTTGTAATGTCTGGCGACCCATTCGTGTTTCGTCCGTGGATCCGGGCGCCCCGCTGGTGACCCGCACGCCGTAGTGTGGAGGAAATGACCGAGACTCCCGAGACCGCCGACCTCATCGGCGCGCGCAAGATCCGAGAGCGCGCGACGCCGCTCGCCACCTTGGACGAAGCCTTTCAGCGGTACCGCACGCCGTTCGCGAACCAGCAGCTCATCCGCCGCATCGTCGAGAACACGGACGCGGCGGATCTCGTGGGCTACGGCTCGCACTTCCGTGTGAATCGCCGCGGCGGCGGGCCGGCACTCGAGGTGCACGTGGGGTACACGACAGGCTTCCGCTCCGAGGAGGATGCGATTCGGCGAGCGGGCGACGTCGAGCGTTGGCCGAGCCGCCGGTTCCACGGAGCGTGGGGCGTCACCCACCCCGAGAATCGCGCCCGCACGCAGACGCGCACGGCTCCGCGCCGGCCGGCCCGCCCGTCGGCGCCCGAGAAGCCCGAGCCGATCTGCATGACCTGCTTCATGGTGCTGCCCTCGACGGGCATCTGCGCGACCTGCGACGCGTGAGGCGCACGACGTAACCGCGGAGATAAGCCCGATCCGCGGATCCGGAAGCGCGTTCGCGTCCGCGGTTACGAGAGATCTCCGCGGTTACCCGCCCGCGGGAGGGTGCGACCGGCGTAAGTCCGTGATGCCGCGGCGTCAGCCGAAGAGGGTCAGCAGGACCGTGGATCCGCCGCCGGCAATGATGAGTGAGACGACGACGACCCACGCGACCGCGCGGATCCGCCGGTTGCGGCGTTCGAGGCGACCGTCGCCGTCGTCGTCGGCGAACTCGAGCTCGGGAGGAATGGAACTCACACGGCCTCCGCGACCGTCTCGCCGAAGTGCGCCGGCAGCGTCGCCGCCGACAGTGCGCGCAGCTCGGCCACCGGATAGGTGAACACGTCCTGCACCTCGAGATCGGGCTGGGTGTCGGTCACGCCGATGCGCAGCACGGGATAGCCGCGCCCCTCGCACAGGCCGCGGAACTTCACGTCCTCCTCGCGGGGCACGGTCACGATGACGCGGCCCGTCGACTCCGAGAACAGGGCGCTGGTGAGGTCGACGCCGTCGCGATCCATCAGCTCGGAGAGCCACACGCGCGCGCCGACACCGAATCGCATCGCGCCCTCCGCGACCGCGATCGCGAGACCACCCTCGGACAGGTCGTGCGCGCTCGAGATGAGCCACTCGTCCCGCGCCGCCTGCAGCAGCTCGGCAAGACGCTTTTCGCCGTCGAGGTCGACAGCGGGCGGCCGTCCGCCGAGGTGGCCGTGGACGACGTCGCTCCACGCGGATCCGTCGAGTTCGTCGGCCGTCGTGCCGAGGAGGTAGATGTTCTCGCCCGCGTCCTGCCAACCGCTCGGGATGCGGCGCGAGACGTCGTCGATGATGCCGAGCACGCCGACCACCGGCGTGGGATGGATCGGGACATCGCCCGTCTGGTTGTAGAACGACACGTTGCCGCCCGTCACCGGAACCGAAAGCGCCTGGCACGCGTCCGCAAGACCGTCGACGGCCTGCGAGAACTGCCACATGACCTCGGGGTTCTCGGGGCTGCCAAAGTTGAGGCAGTCGGTGACGGCCGCGGGAACGGCTCCCGTCACCGCGACGTTGCGGTACGCCTCGGCGAGCGCGAGCTGGGCGCCGGCGTACGGGTCCAGCTGGCAGTAGCGGCCGTTGGCATCGGTCGCGATCGCGAAGCCGAGGCCGGACTCCTCGTCTACGCGGATCATGCCGGCGTCGTCGGGGAACGACAGCGCCGTGTTGCCGAGCACGTAGTAGTCGTACTGGTTGGTGATCCAGCTCGTGTCGGCGATGTTCGGGCTCGCGATCAGCTGCGCGAACTGCTCCTTCAGCTCCTCCGGCTTCGTGACGCGGGGGAGGCGCGTCGTCGAATCGGCCTGCAGCGCATCGATCCACGACGGGTAGGCGACCGGCCGGTCGTAAACGGGGCCATCGACCGCGACGGTCGTGGGGTCGACGTCGACGATCGTCTCGCCGTCCCAGGTGATGATGAGGCGTCCGTCGCCGGTGACGTCGCCGAGGACGCTCGTCTCGACCTCCCACTTGCCGGTGACCTCGAGGAACTTCTCGAGCTTCTCGGGAGCGACGATCGCCATCATGCGCTCCTGCGACTCGCTCATGAGGATCTCCTCGGGCGTGAGCGAGGGGTCGCGCAGCAGCACCTCGGTGAGCTCGACGTTCATGCCGGATCCGCCGTTCGCGGCGAGCTCGCTCGTCGCGCAGGAGATGCCGGCGGCGCCGAGATCCTGGATCGCCTCGACGAGTTCGTCGCGGTAGAGCTCGAGACAGCACTCGATGAGCACCTTCTCGGCAAACGGGTCGCCGACCTGCACGGCCGGCCGCTTGGTCGGTCCGCCGTCGCTGAACGAGTCGGACGCGAGGATCGAGGCGCCGCCGATGCCGTCGCCGCCCGTGCGCGCGCCGAAGAGCACGACCTTGTTGCCGGCGCCGGTCGCGTTGGCGAGGCGGATGTCCTCGTGACGCATCACGCCGACGGCCAGCGCGTTGACGAGCGGG
>JAJYSF010000168.1 GCA_021793715.1 Actinomycetes bacterium | reverse complement strand
CTGCCCGAAGTGCCGGTTCGTGTTCCTCGTCCTCGCCCCATTCCTGTCGCGCACGGAGCTGCTGGAGATCTTCGGTGGCCGCGACCTGTTCGCTGATGAGTCGCAGCTGACGGGCTTCCTGGAGCTGCTCGGCGCCGACGGACTCCTGAAGCCGTTCGAATGCGTCGGCGAACCCGATGAGTGTCGCGTCGCCCTCGCCCTCCTGCGCGAGCACGACGACTGGGCCGGGCACCCGTTTCTCGATCGGGACGAGATCGCGGCTCTCGCCGCGACGGATGCAGAACGCGAGTCGGTGTTCGCCTGGCACGACGACGAGCACTTCCTGTCGTCGGCGCTCGAGGCGGTTGTCCGTGAGGTTTGACGAGCTCAGCGGCCGCAAGGTCGTCATCTGGGGTGCGGGCCGCGAGGGCATGGCGGCGCGCGACGAACTCGCCCGACGTGGCGTGGCGGCCACTGTCGCGGTGACCGGATCCGCGACCGCACCTGACGGCGTCGTGACCGGCGACGGGGCGCTCGCGCTGCTGGCGGCCGCCGACGCGATCGTGAAGTCACCAGGGATCCCGCACACCTCGCCCGAGTACGCGCGCCTGCGCGAGGACGGCGCGCGTTTCACGTCGCTGATGGACCTCTGGCTCGCCGAGAACGGCGACCGCGTGATCGCCATCACGGGAACCAAGGGTAAGAGCACCACCTCGGCGCTGGTGCACCACATGCTGACGGCAACCGGCGCGACCTCGCGACTCGCGGGCAACATCGGCATCCCTGTCGGCGAGCAGGTCGACGTCGACTGCGCCGTCGCGGAGGTCTCCAGCTACCAGGCGGCGGAGCTGACGGCGTCCCCGCGCGTCGCGGTCGTGACATCGCTCTATCCCGAGCACCTGCCGTGGCACGGCGGCTTCGACCAGTACGTCGCCGACAAGCTGCGCCTGGTCGCCTACGGCCCCGAAGCCATCGTCGTGCCGGATCTCGAGGGCGATCTCGCACGCCGGGTACGGGAGGTCGCGAGGGAGCAATCGCGCCTGGTGTCTCCCGCCTCGCTCGGGGTTACCGTTACAGATGACGCACTCATCTGGGCCGGCGTCGGCCGGATCAACCTCGGCGAGATCGCGATGAACGGCACCCACAATCTCCACAATGCGGCGCTCGCGCTGACCGCCGTCCACGAGTACCGCGGGACAGTCGATCGTGCGGCGGCGCTCAGATCGGTTGCGGAGTTCACGCCGCTCGCGCATCGGCTCGAGACGATCGCGTCGTCCGACGACCGCACCTGGATCGACGACGGCCTCGCGACCGCGCCGCAGGCCGTCGCGGCGGCCCTCGACAGTCTGCCCGGCCAGCGTATCGTGCTGATCGCCGGTGGAGCGGAGCGCGACGTCCCGTTCGCGCCGCTCATCGAGGCGCTCGCACGCCGCGACGACGTCGACGTGGTAGCGACCGGACCGGCGGGCGTGCGGCTAGCAGCCGAAGCGGAAGGGCGCTTCGAACGGATCCGCATCGCCCGTGACTTCGCCGACGCGTTGCGGCGTGCCCGCTTCGTGACGGAGGCCGGCGACGTGATCCTGCTCTCGCCCGGCGCGCCGAGCTTCGACGAGTTCACCGACTACGAGGAGCGTTCGGCCGTGTTCCAGGCCGCCGCGCAGTCCGCCTGAACGCACCGGTCGCGGACTGCCCGGTAGGGTCGAAACCTGTCCGCGGAATCGTCTGTTCCGCGATCTCTCCACACGAAAAGGACGCCCATGACAACTCGCGCCGACGGCCGATCGCTCGATGAACTCCGCCCCGTCACGATCGAGCGGGGGTGGAGCAGCCAGGCCGAGGGAAGCGCGCTCATCAGCTTCGGCGGCACGCGCGTGCTCTGCACCGCGAGCTTCACGAACGGCGTGCCCCGCTGGCTCACGGGACAAGGAAAGGGCTGGGTGACGGCCGAGTACGCGATGCTGCCGCGCGCGACGAACGACCGATCGCCGCGTGAGAGCGTCAAGGGCAAGATCGGCGGACGCACCCACGAGATCTCGCGCCTCATCGGACGCGCGCTGCGCGCGGTCGTCGACACCTCGGCGCTCGGAGAGAACACGATCGTCATCGACTGCGACGTGCTGCAGGCCGACGGCGGCACCCGCACGGCGTCGATCACGGGGGCCTTCGTGGCGCTCAGCGACGCGATCGAGTGGGGGCGTGAGCGCGGCTACGTCGCGAAGAAGGCGACGCCGCTGGCCGACAGCGTCTCGGCGATCTCGGTGGGCATCATCGACGGGACGCCGATGCTCGACCTCCCCTACGAGGAGGACGTGCGCGCCGGGACGGACATGAACATCGTCATGACGGGATCCGGTGCCTTCATCGAGGTACAGGGGACCGCCGAGCAGGCGCCGTTCGACAAGGCGGAGCTCGATCGACTCCTCGACCTCGGCGCGAAGGGGTGCGCCGACCTCACCGCGCTTCAGAAGGAGGCGCTCGGCCGATGACGCGGATCGTCCTCGCGACGCACAACGCGCACAAGGTCGCGGAACTGCAGGCCATCGTCTCTGCCGTCCGCCCCGACATCGAGGTCACCGGCTATGACGGACCCGAGCCGGTCGAAGACGGCACGACCTTCGCCGCCAACGCACTGACGAAGGCGCGGACCGCCGCGCAGCACACGGGGCTTGTCGCGCTCGCCGACGACTCCGGGCTCTGCGTCGACGTGCTCGGCGGTTCGCCGGGCGTGTTCTCGGCCTACTGGGCGGGGCACGCGAAGGATGACGCCGCGAACGTCGCGCTGCTGCTGGACCAGCTCTCCGATCTCTCCCGCGACGAGGACCGTACGGCGCACTTCACCTCGGTCATCGCGCTCGTCGAACCCGGGGGAGCGGAGCGCACCGTGGAAGGCATCTGGCCAGGCCGCATCGCGCACGCCGCACGCGGCGAAAACGGCTTCGGCTACGACCCGATCTTCGTGCCCGAGGGGGACGACCGCACGTCGGCCGAGCTGACGCCGGCCGAGAAGAACGAGTCCTCGCACCGCTCGCGCGCGCTGCGTGCACTCGTGCCGTTCCTCGCGGAGCTGTAACCGCGGCTCCGGGCGCGTCTCATCGCTTCGCTCGCGCCACGAAACTCGGAGATCTCACGAAACGCGGGCCGATTCGCCAGAATCGTCCGAAATACGTGAGATCTCCGAGATACGTGACGATCTGTGAAGCAGTCACGCGTGCGGATGGCGGGACTCGAACCCGCACAGCCGAAGCCACAGGAACCTAAATCCTGCGTGTCTACCAGTTTCACCACATCCGCGCGACCGTCAGTCTATCCGGCACCCGACCATAGGCTGGAGCCATGAGCATCTCGAGAATCGTCGTGGTCTGCACCGGCAACATCTGTCGGTCTCCGATGGGAGAGGTCGTGCTGCGCGACCGACTCGCCGCCGCCGGTCTCGAGACCGAGGTCGTCTCCTCCGGCGTGAGTGACGAGGAGAGCGGCAACCCGATCGACCCGCGTGCGGCCGACGCGCTGGTACAGCGCGGCTACGAGATCCCGACCCGCACCGCGCGCTGGGCGTTCGACGGCGACGACCTCGGTGCGGACCTGATCCTCGCCATGACCCGACGCCACCGCGACGCCCTCATCCGGCGCGGCGCCGATCCCGATCGCACGCGCCTCTGGATGGAGTTCGTCTCGGACGATGATCGCGACGATGTCGCCGACCCCTGGTACGGCGATCGCGACGGCTTCGAGGAGACGCTGGATCTCATCGAAGCGGGTGCCGACCGGATCGTCGACGAGGTTCGCGGCGGTAAGAAACCCTGATCAGGTGATACTTATCCGCGCCTGTGGATAACTTTCGAGGCGGGTCGGCGATCTCTGCCACGCTGGCCGGGTGAGTTCCGAGCAGCAGCTGATCGTCGAGCGCGTGCGCGAGCGGATCCGCGGCGACCATGCCGCGGGAGGCTCCGGCGACGTGTCGCCGGACGCGGTTCGGCGCGTCGCGATCGCGGAGGTGCGGCGCCACAACGACTACGCGCTCGCGCGCGGCAGTCGCACGCTCGACGACGCCTCGATCGACCGC
>JAJYSF010000167.1 GCA_021793715.1 Actinomycetes bacterium | reverse complement strand
TCCTCGGATCCGTCGTCGCGGCGCTGCCCGCGGCCCGTGAAGCCAGCCGCGCCTCGCCCGTGCAGTCGCTCACGAACGCGCGGTCGTCGGAATCTCGTCCTGTTCGCCTCGGTGCGCGCCTGGCCGTCGTGGGAGCGCTGTCGTTCACCGCCGTCGCCGCGGCCACCGGCGGTACGCTCATCGCGCGCACCGACGAGTTTCTGGCGCTCGGTCTCGCCGCGCTCAGCGGGATCCTGATCTTCGTCGCGCTCGTCGCTCTGGGGCCGTTCCTGATCCGATCGGCGGCGCACCTGCTGCGCCCCGCCGCCGTTCGCTCGGCACCGATCCGTCTCGCGCTCGCGAACGCCCGCCGCGCTTCGCGCCGCACGGCGTCCATGACGACGGTCCTGACGCTCGGCGTCGGCCTCACGTCCGCGCTCACCGTCGGTGTGGCGGGGGCGACCGAAGATGCCCGGCTCGATCTCGAGCGGAACTTCCCCACGGAGGCGCTCGTCCTGACGTCGGACGTGCCTGATCCGGAGTCCTTCGCACAGGAACTGTCCGCGCATCCGGCGATTGAGGCGCGCGTCGGCGAGACCGAGATCCTCATCGACCCGGCCGTCGGATCGAGTCTCGAGTCGCTGCGCACCGCCGTGCAGGGCGCCGTCGACGCCGGCACCGTCGTCTACTGGGCGTCGGACGTGCGTGAGGGGATCGAGCAGGTGATCCTGATTGGGCAGGTCGTCGGCTCGTCGATGATCGGCGTCACCCTGTTCGTCGCGCTCATCGGCGTGCTCGTCACGCTGGCGCTGTCCGTGGCGGAGCGACGCCAGGAACTCGCGCTCCTCCGCGCTCTCGGCCTCAGCCGATCCGCATCCCGCCGGTCGATCGCAGCCGAGGCCGCGCTCGCCGCGCTCGTGGGCGCCGTGATCGGCACCCTGGTCGGCGTGGTCTACGGTCTGCTCGCCCTGCGAGTGCTCGGGATGGCCGCCGGTTCCCCGCCGATCATCGCACTCGCGGCGCTTGTTGTCGGCGTCGTCGTGGCCGCGCTGCTCGCAGCGACTATTCCCATGCGGACCGCGAGTCGTGTGCCGCCGGCGATCGGCCTGGCGGCGCGGTGATCGCCGGTTTCGCCAACAAGGGCAGTGCGGACATGTCATACGTCCGCAGGATTCGCCGCACGTGGGTGTGGAAGCTGGGCCGGGTGAGCATGTCGAGCATAAAGCCGCGCGCGCTGCCGGGGACGCGGACGTAGTTCACGAACGCATAAGGAACTGCCGCCTCGTCGACGGGCTGAAGCAGGGTGGTGTTGTCGACGCCCAACTTGTCGGGGAACCAGCCCGCTACCTGATCGAACGCTTCGATCGCCACGGCGGGGCGTTGCGCGGCGAAGTGGTTGAACAGGAAGCTCGCCCGGCGGGTGCGGTCGGTGTCTCCGATTCGTCGGCTGTTCCGGGCTGGCATGACGAAGTCGGGGGCAAGGCCTCGCACGCTCGCTTCGGCCCGATGCAGTGCATCCAAAGTGCGAGTTCGGATGAGCATGAGCACGTCGTAGCGAGGGATATCGGGCAACGGCGGAATGAGCTCGGTCTCATACGCGGTTGCCGTGACCACTCCCTCGCGGCCCTCGGCTGCCGCGGCAAATTCGCGGCAGCGTTCGATCATCCTCTGCCGCTTGGCACTGCGCCTCACGAACGGCAGCCTCCTCGGGGGGTCGACGCACCAGCCGGCGTACAGAAAGAGATCCGTGCTCGGCTCACCGAAGACGGGCCGGTCGTCGTGCCGCACCATGTCTGGTTTCATCGGCTGCTCCTCTCGTGCGACCGGCTCCTGGCGCGATCTCAGGCGATGGCACGACTAAAACTAAGCGCTTGCTCTATTATTGTCAACGGAAGCTCATCCGCGACACCGAGGAAAACAGCCGATGGACACGTTGCCGCAGGGCACGCCCGCACGCCGACGACCGGGGCGTCCCCGGAAAGCCGACTCCGGCGACACCAAGGCGGAGATCACCCGGGCCGCGGTGCGACTGTTCGCGCGGCACGGCTTCACGGGAACTTCGACCCGCGCGATCGCCCGAGAGGTCGGCCTCAGCGAGAGCGCGCTCTACGCGCACTTCACGAGCAAACAGGCCCTCTTCGAAGCCGCTCTCGCCAGATTCGGACCACAAGGCTCGACGGATTCACACACCGCCATCGCTTCCATGCTCGCCGAAACCGATCCCCCGCGGTTCCTCGCGAAAATGGTCAGCGATTTTCTTGAGCACTGGGACCGCGAGGAGGCGCGACTCCTGATCAGCCTCGTGACCCGCGACGGGCTGATGCACAGCGACGCGCTCCGCACGGCCCTGGTCGGCATGCGCGCATATGTCACCAGCCTCTTCGACGACTGGCTCGCTGCCGGATGGCTACCCGCACATCTCGGGCCGGCCGAACGGCTCGCGTTCTCCTTCACTGGCCCGATCGGGCTTGCTCGCGTGATGCACCTCCACGCGGATGCGACCCCGGAGGAGCGGACGCAGGCACGCGCCGACGTCCTGCAGCACGTCGAACTCTTCACTAGCGTTACGTTCAACGCGGACCACAAGGAGTAGTTCATGAAGACCACGCCACGGCGCAGGTCCCCGGACTCGATGGAACCTGAGCTCTCGGCGGGGGTGATGCGCACCGTACTCGCCATTCTGGGAACGATAGCCACTGGCACTGGCCTTCTGGTCGCCCTGCGCGGCACCGCCAGCATTCCCGGTGGCGCTCCGACCGTGGCGAGCAATGACAGCGCGCTGCGCTTCTATGCGGTCTGGTGGGCCGCCCAAGGCCCGGCCGCTTGGCGTCTGGCCCGCGACCCTGACCTCGACGAACGCCGACTCAGGGCCGTCTGCGCGACGATGTTCCTCGGCGGCTTCGCCCGTCTGGCCGCCATGCGCACCAGCGGCCGACCCCATCGGCTCTTTGAAGCCCTGACGGTCAGCGAACTGCTCCTGCCACCGGTGCTGATTGCCGTTCGACGGAGGATGGCGGCGCGCCGCCGCTGACGTTCAGTAGGGACACAATGGGAGCCGTGGCGACGGGTCCCGATGACGCGAAGCCCGGGCACGATGCCGATCCTGTGAGGGCGACTTGTCGAGCCGCCACGCTGATGCTGTGCGAACCGGACGAGAAGGCGCAGCGGCACCCTCGCATCGAGCGCGCTCCGCTCTGCTCCTCGCTACCTGGATCGTCTTGCTGGCGCTGTTCGCGGCGCTGGCCCCGATCGGGCAGGCTGCGCTGCGCATCCCCTTCGAGCTGATCTCGTTCGTGATGCTCGCTCCGGCGTTCGCGAGCCTCGTGGTGGTCGTTCGGCCGTCGTGGATGCCACCATGGTGGTCTCCGGTGCGAGCGTTGCGCGTCGCGGCAACGACAGCCGCCGCGTGCGTCGCGGTGATCGTGTTCATCGCGACACTGGCCGCACTCACCGAGCGAGTTCCCTCGTGGGATGCGCCGGGGATCGCGTCCCCGCTCTGGGCGTTCCTCCCGCTCCAAGCGCTCGGCGTCCTGAGCGAGGAACTCGGGTGGCGCGGCGTCGTGCAGCGCGCCGGCGAGCGCCTCGCTCCGCCGATCGTCGTCGCCACGATCGCTGGCTTCCTCTTCGGCGCGACGCACCTCGGTTACTGGTCTCTGGGACCGATCCCGCTCCTGACGTTCGCGGTCACCGCGACGCTCATGAGTCTCGCCATCTTCACGCTGTTCGACGGATCCGTCTGGCAACGCATGCTGCCCGCAGTCGTGATTCATCTCGGCGTGAACCTCGGCATCGCGAGCCTCGCCGCGCCCGACGAGCCGCTCGCCACCACCCTCCCCACTCTCGTCGCCGCCATGGCGATGCTCGCGGTGGCGGTGATGGTGCGGGTCCTCGCCGCCTGGCGTCGACGGATGTCTGCGCGAGCGATGGACCGGTCTCCGCGCGACCCCCCCTCCTCGCCTGCGTAGTAGAAGCCACGGCCGCGCCTCGCTTTGCTTTGGCATGACGGCTCTCCTTCAACTGAGGGAAGAATCGGTACCAAACTCGCGCCGGGTCACCACAAGTGCACCTACC
>JAJYSF010000166.1 GCA_021793715.1 Actinomycetes bacterium | reverse complement strand
CATGAGAGATCCTTCTTCGTTGCGATGTGTAGGTATCTCCTGTATACGTGGTCTCCGAAGAGCACTTCAACGAGACCAGGTGTCGCCATGGAAACCACCCCCGCCGCCGCCGTTCATTCCCAGATCGCCGGAGAGCACCGCGCGCTGCTCGACGAGATCCTCGACAAGTGGTCGTTGCTCGTCCTCGACACGCTGTGCGAGCGCCCACATCGCTTCAACGAACTGCGGCGCGCCATTCCCACGGTGACGCAGAAATCGCTCACCGCCTCGCTACGCCGGCTCGAGCGCAACGGAATGGTGGAGCGCGAAGTCATCGACACCCGGCCGGTCGCCGTCGAATACCGCATCTCGGATCTCGGCCGCACACTGCAGGACCTCATCGATGCCCTGCTGATGTGGAGCACGGCGCACATGGCCGAGGTGACGCGGGCGCGCGACGCCTTCGATACGGAGTACGACGCGTGAGCGCCGGCAACGTGTCGGGATGTACTGGTGGGCCCAGCGGGGCTCGAACCCGCGACCCGCGGATTAAAAGTCCGATGCTCTGCCAACTGAGCTATAGGCCCACACTGATTCTACGGCACGAGAACGGGCCCGGACCACACACTCAGGCGAGCTCAGCCCCGCCCGCTTCGAGCTCGTCGAGGGCCCGTGCACTCGAATCGGGCGCGACCCCCGCAACGAGATGGGTGAGGATCCGCACCGCGACGCCGTGAGCGAGCGCGTCGCGCGACGTGGCAAGCACGCAGTGGTCGGTCGCGAGCCCGACGACATCGACGGCGTCGACGCCGTGTGCCTCAAGGAGGTCCGCGACGGTGCGTCCGTCGTCGTCCGACCCCTCGAACATCGAATAGGCCGGGATCCCCTGCCCCTTCTTGACATGATGCGTCACGGCGGCGGAGTCGAACCACGGGTCGTATTCGGCGCCGGGCGTGCCCGCCACGCAGTGCACGGGCCACGTGTCGACGAAGTCCGGAGTCTCGGAGAAGTGCCCGCCGTTGTCATCGTCGGCGTTGTGCCAGTCGCGCGACGCGAGGATCGCGACGTAGTCGGCTGCGTGTTCGCGAAGGTGCCGCGTGACACCGATCGCGACGGCGTCGCCGCCGGCGACAGCGAGCGCGCCGTCCTCCGTGAAGTCGTTCTGCACGTCGACGATGAGAAGTGCCCTGGCCATGCCTCGACTCTACGTCTCCCACGCGCCCGTGTCTCGATCGCGCGAGAGTTATGCGCGACCCGGCGAGGACTCGGTGAGCCTCTCGGCGCCGACGACATCGCGAAAGAACAGGGGATCCATCGGCTGGCCACGACGGATGACGCTCAGTGTTCCGGAGGGCTCGAAGATGACCGCTCCGACCTGGTCGGGGTGGGACACCCCCGACTGGCGCAGCCGCGAGTGCAGCTCGGGATACGAGACGTGGCAGCGGTCCATGTGGCGCTGCAGCACCTCCGAGCCCGCCATGATCAGCACGGGGCGGTTCACGACCAGCCATGACCCGAACCGCGTCTGCCGTATCACCCCGGACAGTGCCTGCAACGCCACGAGGGTGACGAGCGCGATCACGCCGCCCGCGAGACGCGGAGATTCACCGAGAGCGGCGCGGGCGATGAGCCCGCCGAACGCGATCACGGCGGCGAGGTCGTAGCTCGACATCCCGGAGAGCATCCGCTGCCCCAGGATGCGGATGAGCACCACCAGCGCGACGTACATCCCGACCGTCGCGAGCGCGACCGCGCCCGCCTCGAGCCACGTGACTCCGAGCAGTTCCGCCACGGTGTTCCTCCCTCGTCTCTGCGATCAAGGGTATTGCCACCGGGCAGCGGCGTCAGGCGCGAACGGCCTCCGCGATCGGCACGGATCCGTTGCCGAAGCCGATCGTGCGGCGCACGGTCGACGGATCCGCGAGCACGGCTGCCGCGACGGCGGCGACATCGGCGCGCGCGACGCGCCCGTCGCCCGGCTCCGCGACCTCGATCAGGCCCGTCGGCTCGTCGAGCGTGAGCGGCCCAGGGCCGAGGATCGTCCAGTCGAGGTCCGTGCCGCGCAGGTGCTCGTCGGCCAGAGACTTGGCTTCGGCGTACGCATAGAACGAGTTGTCGGGTGCGACGCCGTGGTCGCGGCTCGCCTGCAGGTACGACACCATGACGTACCGCGGTACACTGGCGATCGACGCCGCCTCCATCGACCGGATCGCGGCGTCGCGATCAACGGCGTACGTGCGCTCGGGATCCCCGCCGCCGGCGCCGGCCGCGAAGACCACCGCGTCGTGCCCGCGGATGAGGTCAGCCAGCCCCGCGACATCGAGCCGCTCGATGTCGGCGACGACGGGTGTGGCCCCCGTGGCCGCGACCTCTTCTTCGTGATCGGCGTTGCGGAAGACCGACGTGACGTCGTCTCCGCGCTCCACGAGCAGCGGAGCGAGACGCAGCGCCACCTTCCCGTGTCCTCCGATGATCAGTACGCGCGACATGGGGTGTCCTTCCGTCGTCGTTCGTGGGTTGTTCCCACGGTATCCCCGTCAGGCAGAGGTGGGGGCGTGCTGCTCGAGGAACTCGTAGACGTCCGTCGTGTCCACCCCGGGGAACGCGCCCGTCGGAAGCGTCGCGAGGAGCGTCCGCGGCGTCGCGACGTTCGGCCACGCTCCGTCGCGCCACTTCCCCGCGAGCTGGTCCGGCGGGCGGCGGCAGCACACCTCATCGGCGTGGCGCGAGACGCCGCGATTGAGGGTGTCGCGCCCGACGAACCACTTCGTGTCGTCGAAGCGCACCCCGACGCTGACAGAATGCGCACCCTGACTGGAGTGCTCGACGCGCGCCGTGCACCAGAACGTGCCGCCGCCCGTGTCCGTGTACTGGAAGTACGGGTTGAACCGGTCGTCCACATCGAAGACGACCCGGCTGGTCCAGCGCCGGCAGCAGAGCTGCCCCTCGATGGATCCGAGTCGGTCGGTCGGGAAATTGACGTCGTCGTTCTCGTACGCCTTCGTGATTGTGCCCGACTCGTGCACTTTCAGGAAGTGCACGCGGATGTCGAGGTGACGCGTGGCGAGGTTCGTGAAGCGATGCGCCGCGGTCTCGTACGACACGGAGTACGCGTCGCGCAGGTCCTCGATCGAGATGGCGCGGCGCTGCTTCGCGTCAGCGAGCGACTGGACGGCACGCCTCTCCGGGATGAGCAGCGCCCCAGCGAGGTAGTTCTGCTCGACGCGCTGACGGAGGAACTCCGCGTACGAGGTCGGCTCCGCGTGGCCGAGCATGCGGCTCGCGAGAGCCTGCAGCATGGGCCCGCGCGGATCCGTCGAGACGCTGTTCGGCAGGTACAGTCGGCCGTGCTTGAGATCCAGCACGCTGCGGGTCGACGCGGGCAGGTCCGGCACGTAGTGCAGCGTCACCCCGAGGTGCGCCGCGATCTCGCCGGCCGCACGCTGGGTCAGCGGGCCGCCCGTGTGATCGACCGCCGCGAGAATCTCCTCCGCGGTGCGCTCCAGCTCCGGAAAGTAGTTGTCCTGCTCACGCATGAGGTGGCGCAGCTCGAGGTTCGCCCGCCGCGCCTCCTCCGGCGTCGCCTGCCGTTCGTCGCGCAGGCGGTCGATCTCCCCCGTGAGCCGCAGCATCGCGGCGATTGCCTCGTCCGGCATGCCCTTGGGGATCCGAAACGGCTCGATCCCGAGGGCGCGCAGGCGCGGCGAGCGCATCTCGCGTTCGAGCGCGATCTCCAGTTCGCTGCGCGGATCCAGCTCGTCCTGCGCGAGCAGCGCATCCGGTGTGACACCGAGCTCGCGCGCGATCGCGCGAAGCATCGACAGGCGCGGCTCGCGGTGCCCGTTCTCGATCATCGACAGCTGGCTCGGTGCGCGCCCCACCGCCTCGGCGAGCTGGGCGAGCGTGAGCTTCTTCGCAGAGCGCAGCGCGCGGATCCGTCGGCCCACCACGATCGCGTCGGCCTCATCCGTCTCGTCGTCGAGCGTCGTCATGCCGCAGATTCTGCCACATGCGTCTGCTCAGCAGAAGATTCGCGAAAGTTCTCACGACCATTCTGTTTTCGAGCGCCCACCTTTCACGC
>JAJYSF010000165.1 GCA_021793715.1 Actinomycetes bacterium | reverse complement strand
TTCGTTCGCTGAGATTATGGAGGAATGACTCAGCACACCGCCGTCGCCACGCTTCACACCAACCACGGCGACATCGTCATCAACCTGTTCGGCGACCACGCCCCCGTCACGGTCGATAACTTCATCGGCCTCGCGACCGGTGAGAAGGAGTGGACCGACCCCGCGACCGGTCAGAAGGGGGAGGGCGCGCTCTACGAGAACGTCATCTTCCACCGCATCATCCCCGGCTTCATGATCCAGGGCGGCGACCCGCTCGGTCAGGGCGTCGGTGGACCGGGCTACAACTTCGACGACGAGATCCACCCCGAGCTGAACTTCAACGAGCCGTACATCCTCGCCATGGCGAACGCGGGCAAGCGCCCGAACTCGTTCGGCGGTATGAGCGGCACGAACGGTTCGCAGTTCTTTGTGACGACGGATCCAACGCCGTGGCTGCAGGGCAAGCACACGATCTTCGGCGCCGTCGCCGACGACGACTCCAAGAAGGTTGTCGCCGCGATCGCCGCGGTTCCGACGGGCGCGAACGACCGTCCGACGGAGGACGTCGTGATCTCGTCGATCGACATCGAGAAGCTCTGACGAGCTCCTCGCTCCGCACGAGGCTCTGCCAGCAAAGGATCTGCACGCAGTGACGTCGAACTCTTATACCGAGAACCGCGACAACTACTGCTACCGGCATCCCAAACGGCAGAGCTTCGTGCTGTGTCAGCGGTGCACGCGCACCGTCTGCCCTGAATGTCAGACTCCGGCTTCGGTCGGGGTCATCTGCCCCGAGTGCATGAAGGAGATGCGCAAGAAGCGCACGCCCGCGCAGAAGCGGGCCGCGCGCACCTGGGGCCGCGGATCCGGCGGAACGGCTGTCTCGTTCGGATCCTCGACCACGCGCGGGATGACGACCATCTTCGTCGTCACCGCCGTGATGTACCTCGTCCAGATGCTGAGCAACGTCGTTCCGGGTCTGGACGTCGAGCGGTGGCTCATCTTCTACGCCCCGATCACGTATATCGAGCCCTGGCGCGTGCTCACCGCCGCCCTCGTGCACTCCGGATTCTGGCACGTCGCGATGAACATGCTCGCGCTGTGGATGATCGGCAGATCGCTTGAACCCCTGCTCGGGACGTGGCGCTTCGTGGTCACGTACGTGCTCACCGCGGCGGGCGGGTCCGCTGCCGTCGCAGTGCTGTCCTTCGCGACACCGGTCGTCGGCGCGTCCGGGGCTATCTTCGGCCTCTTCGGCGCTCTGCTCGTGATCGGTCGCCACCTCGGCGCCAATATGACCGGCATCTATGTCGTGCTCGGCATCAACCTCGTCCTCGGCTTCGTGCCCGGGTTCAACATCTCCTGGCAGGCGCACGTCGGCGGTCTCGTGTTCGGCGCGCTCATCGGCTTCATCTTCACGCGCACGCGCCGACCGAAACAGCAGCGTCTGCAGATCGCCCTGCTCTGCGGCGTCGGCGTCCTCATCGTGGGCATCCTCCTTCTCCCGCTCGCCGGGATCGCTCTCACGCTCCCCTGAGCGCCACAGCGGCCCGCGCGTCGGCGCGGTGAGATCGAGTTATCCACGAAGTTATCCACAGGCCTGTCCCCAGGTGGGGAGAAACCACACCCGTGTTATTCACACCTGGGGAGACAGCTGTGGAGAATCACACCGATGTAATTTAGCCCGCGGTAGACGCGCAATGCCCCCGGTCGGACGAATCCGGCCGGGGGCATTGCGCGTGTGAAAGGGGGGCGCTACCGCCAGCGTGTCGCCATCAGCAGGCCCACGAAGGCCAGGCCACCGCCGATTGCGAGGTTCCATGCGCCGATGTCCGGGACGGGGAACTGACTGCCGGAGACGTAGAACACGAGCACCCAGACGAGCCCGAGCAGGAAGAAGGCCACCATCGTGGGCTTGAACCACACGGGGTTGGGCAGCGGCTCACCCGGGATGTGGGTGATGTCGTCGTCGTCCTCGCGGTTCTTTCGTGCCATGACGTCAGTCTAGGGGAGAACGAGCGCCGTCCTTTCCTGCAACGGCCGGTAACCGGGTTCGTCGCCCTCGGGGTCGACGAAGTCGCCGTCCCCCGAGCAGCGTGTGAGCGTGACGGTCTCATCGATCTGCACATCGCCCACGCCCGGATCCTGCTTCGTCACCAGGTCCGATTCCTCGCAGTTGTCGTCCTTCTCGATCTCCACGTCGAGCTGCAGATCCTCCTCGAGGATCCGCTTGGCGGCGTCGATCGTGAACCCCGTGAGGTCCTCGACTGTCACGCGGCCGGTCGCGACAGTGAGATCCACCGACGACCCCTGCAGCACCTCGTCGCCGGACTCGACATCGGATCCGCCGACCTGCGCGTTCAGCACGGTGCCGCGTTCCACGCCGGGCTCGTTCTGCGGGAAGACGCGCCCGAGCATGAGGCCCTCGACGCCGTCGATCGCCTCGCGCGCGGCATCCTCGCTGCCCCCCTCGAGCTCGGGGATCTCGGCCATCAACGGGCCGGCAGACACGACGATCTCGACGGTCGCGCCGGTGACGAGGGAGACGCCGGCCGCCGGATCCGTGCCGATGACGATGTCGGCGGCGACGGTGTCGCTCGGTTCGGAGGACAGGGTCACTTCGAGTCCGCGGCCCTCCAGCTCGGCCGTCGCGGCTTCGAGCGACCAGCCGGATACGTCGGCGACGTCGACCGTGTCGGCCGCGCGTAAGTCGAGCGGATCCGTGCGGACGACCCAGTAGCCGACGGCCACGATCAGCGCGATGACCAGGGCGATCGCGGCCCAGATCCATGCCACGGGCGGCCCGGACTGCGTGCGCGTTGTGCCCGTCTCGCTGGAGAGCTGGGTGAGCGTGTGCGCGACCTCGTTGCGGGCGCGCTGGCCCGCGCCGTACAGTTCCTCCGTCAGATGGGTGAGCTGGCGCTGCGAGGGAGCGCGGCCGTCGAGGGCGGCGTCCAGCGCCTCCCGGAAGGTGGCCGCATCGGGAAAGCGCTGCGCCGGATCCTTCGCGAGCGCGCGGAGCACGATGGGATCCAGCTGCGCGGGTACATCGTCGCCGACCTGGGTCGGGGGGATCGGCGCGTCGCGCACGTGCTGCGACGCGACCGCGACGGGCGAGTTACCCACGAAGGGCGGACGGCCGGCAAGGAGCTCGTATAAGACGACGCCGGTCGAATAGAGATCGGCTCGCGCGTCGACCGGGGCACCCTGTGCCTGCTCCGGCGAGAAGTACGCCGCGGTGCCCAGGATCGTCGTCGTCTCGGCCACGGTCGCGGACGTGTCGCTCACCGCGCGCGCGATGCCGAAGTCCATCACCTTGATCTGGCCGTCGTCGTCGACCATGACGTTCGCCGGCTTGATGTCGCGGTGCACGACGCCCGCGCGGTGCGAGTACTCGAGCGCCTCGAGGATGCCGTCGATGTAGCCCGCGGCATCGTCCGCCGATACCGGCCCCGCCGCGATGACGTCCTTCAGGAGGCGTCCGCGGACGAGCTCCATGATGATGTACGGCGTGTGCGTCGTGCCGCCGGCGCCGTCATCGTCGAGATCCTCTCCGGCGTCGTAGACGCGCACGATCGACGGATGCGCCATCCGGCTCGCGGCCTGCGCCTCGAGGCGGAACCGCGTGCGGAAGGTGTTGTCCTGCGCCAGGTCGCTGCGCAGGATCTTGATCGCGATCGTGCGCCCGAGCGTGAGGTCATAACCACGGTAGACGCTCGCCATTCCGCCGCGTCCGATGAGCGCATCGACACGGTACCGACCCGAGAGGATGCGCTCGGCCTGCGTGGGCGTGCCGATCGCCTCAGTGGGGTCGTCTGTCACGTGGCGTCACCGTCGGAAGGCGGTCCGCTCGGATTGGGAGTGGGCGACTGGTCGGGGCCGTCGGGGGCGACGGTCTCGACCGGCTCCATCGACGCGGCATCGGAGGTACGCTGCGTGTCGCCGGACGCGCAGATGGCGCGGTACGAGGCACCGACGTACTGCGCGTCTTCCTTGATCGCGACCTGCGTCACATACCCGCCGGCACCGAAGGTGCGCTGTTCGGATCCGTCGTCGAAGATGCCGCCCTCGACGGTGACCTCGTAGCCCTGCAGGTCG
>JAJYSF010000164.1 GCA_021793715.1 Actinomycetes bacterium | reverse complement strand
TCGCAGCGGCCTGTTCTTCTCGCTCGACAACATCGTCTCCCTCGCGGGCGCCATGGTCGTCCCCGGCATCTTCGCCGTGGGAACGTACATGGTGCTCGTCTCCGGCGGCATCGACGTCTCGTTCCCTGCACTCGCCTCCCTGGCGGTCTACGCGACGACGCGGATGCTCGTCGACTGGGGCTGGGAGGGCGGCCTCTGGCTGCCGCTGCTGATCGTCATCGTGATCTCCGCGCTGCTCGGCGCGTTCAACGGCGCCTTCACCGCGACGATCGCGATCCCGGTGCTCATCATCACGCTCGGGACGGCCAACGTGTTCACCGGCTTCATGCAGGGTGCGCTCGCGTCCGTTCAGATCCCGAACATCCCGCCCGCGATGGCGGAGTTCGGCCGCGCCTCGCTGCTCGTCACCGAGAGCCCGCGCACGGGTCACCTCTCGAGCCTGCCGATGGCCTTCCTGCTGCTCGTCGTCATCGTCGCCGCGGCGTTCTTCGTCATGCGGTACACCACCTTCGGCCGCTCGATCTACGCGATCGGCGGCGACGAGAGTGCGGCGGCCCGCGCCGGCGTCAACGTCAAGCGCACCAAGTTCCTGCTGTACATCATCGCGGGCGTGCTCGCCGGCATCGCCGGCCTCGTGCGCACCAGCATGATGGGCCAGATGCACCCGACGAACCTGCTCGGGATGGAGCTCATGGTGATCGCCGCCGTCGTCCTCGGCGGTACGGCGATTACGGGCGGCCGCGGCACCCTCACGGGCGCCATGCTCGGAACGCTGCTCATCGTCATCGTCCAGAACAGCATGATCCTCGTCGGCATCCCGACGATCTGGCAGAGCGTCGCGCTCGGCGTGCTCATCATCATCGGCACGGGCATCTCGGCCGTGCAGATGACGAAGGCCAGGAAGCGACAGGGGATTCTCGTATGACCGCCATCGCCCCCCGCACCGCAGCGGACCATCAGGAGGAGGCATCGTGACCACCACCATGACGCGCACGAAGCGCATGCCGCGCGGACTGCAGACCGTATTCCAAGACGCACACGTCACCCGCCTCGCCGTCGTCCTCGTGCTGCTGCTCGGCTTCTTCGCCGTGATGAAGTGGCCGAACTTCAGCTCGGTCGTGACCTGGCAGGCCATGGCCATGCAGTTCCCCGAGTTCGGTCTGCTCGCGCTCGGAGTGATGCTGACAATGGTCCTCGGCGGCATCGACCTCTCGGTCGTGGGCACCGCGAACCTGACCTCCATCGCGACCGCGATGCTCATGCTGAAGATCGCGCCGATCGGATCCGACTCGTCGACCGGTTACCTCGCGCTCGGCGCGGGCGTCGTCTTCGCCCTCGTCGTCGGAGCCGCGGCCGGTGCGCTCAACGGCGTCCTCGTCGCGAAGGTGAGGATCCCCGCGATCCTCGTCACGCTCGGCACCTTCGAGCTGTTCACGGGCATCGCGCTCGTCCTCAGCGCCGGCAAGCCCATCTCGGGCCTGCCGCCCGAGTACGCCTACGTGATGGGCAGCCACATCGCCACCTACATTCCGATGGTGCTCATCGTCTTCATCGTGGGCGCGATCATCATCTGGTACCTGATGAACCGCACGGCGTTCGGCACGAAGCTCTACATGCTCGGCTCGAATGAGACCGCGGCGAACTTCTCGGGGCTCAAGACGACGAGCCTCATCGTGCGCACGTACACGATCTCGGGCGTCTACGCCGCGGGAGCGGGCCTCGTGATGCTCGCGAACTACAACTCGGCGAAGGCCGACTACGGCTCGACGTACACGCTGCTGGCGATCCTCATCGTCGTGCTCGGCGGCATCAACCCCAACGGCGGCACCGGCCGGCTCGCGGGCGTCGTGCTCGCGGTGATCGTGCTGCAGGTGCTCTCGTCGCTGCTGAACACCTTCCCCGACGTGAGCAACTTCTACCGCCCGCTCATCTGGGGTGGCGTGCTGCTCATCGTGATCGTCATCAATCAATGGGACAAGCGCGGAAATCTCATGCGAATGCTGCGCTGGAGAGGACAGAGAACATGAAGCTCGCCAAGGATCGCCACGTCGTCGTCGGCGCGGACTTTGCCGGATTTCCCCTCAAGGAGGCCGTCAAGTCGCACCTGACCGAGAACGGCTGGCAGGTGAAGGACATGACTCCGACGCTCGACGACGCCGACATGTACCACCGCGTCGGCTTCCTCGTCGGCTCGCAGATCGCCGAGAAGGAGTACGAGAAGGCGCTACTGTTCTGCGGGTCGGGCATGGGGATCCATGTCGCCGCGAGCAAGGTGCCGCACGTGCACGCCGCCGTCTGCGAGAGCGTTCCGGCCGCCCTGCGCGCCGCGACCGCCAACAACTGCAACGTAATGGCGATGGGAGCGTTCTACATCGCGCCGCGCCTCGGCCGCGCCATGGCCGACGCCTTCCTCTCGCACTCGCTCGGCGAGGGCTACGAGGACTGGGACGGGTTCTACGAGTATCACCGCATCGGGTACGACGAGTGCGAAGCGTTCGACTACGAGGCGTACCGTGCGAACGGTTTCCGCGTCGTCGAGCCACGCGAGGCGGACCTGGGTCCTGAGCCGCGCGCGCTCGCGTTCTGACCGCGCCCGCGGACTCTTCCATGGCATCACGAGGGGACCTGTTCGCCGCCATCGACCTCGGCGCGACCAGCGGCAGAGTGATCGTCGGCGAGGTCGACGGCGAGCGGATCACGGCGACCGAGTGCTCGCGATTCGAGAACCGGCCGGTGCGCGTCGGCGGACTCATGCAGTGGGACGTGCTCTCACTCTGGGCCGACGCGACCACCGGGCTCGCTCGGGCCGCGGCCGAGAACCCGGGGATCCGGTCGGTCGCGGTCGATACGTGGGGCGTCGATGTCGCCCTCACACGCGGCGAGCGCCTGCTCGGCAACCCCGTGCACTACCGAGACACGCGCACCGACGCGGTGATCGAGCAGGTGCACGCGCTCGTGCCACCAGAGGAGCTGTTCTCCCGCGCCGGCGTGCAGCCGACATCGATCAACACGATCTACCAGCTCGTCGCCGAGCAGTCGGGCGGGCTGATCGACGCGGCCGACGGCGCCCTGCTCATGCCCGACGTGTTCTCGTACTGGTTCACGGGCGAGCGCATCGCCGAACGCACGATGGCCTCGACGACGGGACTGCTGTCGGCTGAGACGGGCGACTGGGATCGCGAGCTGCTCGAGAAAGTCGGCATCCCGACCGACCTGTTCGCTCGCGTCGTTCCTGCGGGCACGCGGATCGGCCCGATCTCCGAAGACGTGGTCGCTGACCTCGGTCTGACCTCGTCGATCGATGTCGTCGCCACCGCCGCCCACGACACCGCGGCCGCGGTCGTCGCGACTCCCCTGCCGTCTCGCGGAGGCGTGTTCGTCTCCTGCGGCACGTGGGGGCTGATCGGCGTCGAGCGCGATCGCCCCCTGCTCGGATCCGAGGCATTCTCCGCCGGCGTCACCAACGAGCGCGGCCTCGACGACCGCTACCTCGTGATGCGCAATGGCATGGGGCTCTGGATCCTCTCGGAGACGCTGCGCGGCTGGGACGCCACCGACGAGCTGACGGAGCTGCTCGCCCGCGCCACCGCGCTGAGCGACGCCGTCCCCGTCTTCGACGTCGAGGATCCGCGCTTCCAGATTCCGGGCGACATGCCCGCACGGATCGCGGCCTGGTGCGAGGAGCACGGCGTCGCGCCGCCGCAGGGCCGTGTCGCCATCGTCCGCTCGATCATCGAATCCCTCGCGCACGCCCTCGCGGCCTCCGCGCACGAGATCGGACGCCTCACGGACGAACCCGTCACCCAGGTCAATATCGTCGGCGGCGGCTCGCGCAACGAACTGCTGTGCGCGCGCGTCGCGGATCTCGCCGGCGTGCCCGTGTACGCCGGACCGAACGAGGCGACCGCGCTGGGGAGCCTGCTCGTGCAGGCACGGACGGCCGGGACCGTGAACGGAACCGTCGACGACCTGCGGGCGATCGTCACCCGCACCATCGCGCCACGGCAGCACCTGCCGGGCGCTCGACACGATGACGCGCGATCACGCGCGGAGAGGAGCGCGCGATGAGCGCACGGATCGCCCCGGAGGCCGTGAGCGAGGAACTGCTCGA
>JAJYSF010000163.1 GCA_021793715.1 Actinomycetes bacterium | reverse complement strand
CCCCGCGCCTGCTCGAAGACGTCTACTCCGTGCTCGACGCGGTGGTGTTCGGTAATCTGATGATCTCGCTCCTCAAGCACGCCGACCGGGTGACGAGCGCCTCGCTCGCACAGCTCGTCAACGTCATCGCGCCGATCATGACCGAACCGGGCGGAATCGCCTGGCGGCAGACGACGTTCTTCCCGTTCGCGATCACGTCGCGTCTTGCGCGCGGCGAGGCGCTCGCGGTCACGCTCGACGTGCCGACGTACGCGACGGCGCGCTACGGCGAGGTGCCGCTCGTCGACGCTGTCGCGACGCATGACGCCGAATCGGGGGAGGCCGCCGTCTTCCTCGTCAACCGGTCGCAGACCGAGTCCCTCGAGGTGCGCGTCGACGTATCGGGTCTCGGGGACGTCGACGTACGTGAGACGCACATGATCGCGGACGACGACATTCACGCGACGAACACGCTTGAGCAGCCTGAGCGCGTGGTGCCGTCGGCCAACGACACTGCCCGCGTCGGGAACGGCACGCTCACGATCACCCTGCCGCCCGTGTCCTGGACCGCGGTCGACATCGCGTGACGGGTACGCTCGCACACGGACGCATTGGGGCAAGGTCTTCGTGCGCGCCGGCCGCGAGATCCGCGACCTCTACCCGCGGTTCGATGACTTCCGCGCGCTGCGCGATCGACTGGATCCTGACGGGCGTTTCCGCAACGCCTTCTCCCGACGAATCGGACTCTGAGGGGGAACGGTGGCGACGACGTTGAAGGACGTGGCGGCACGCGCGGGAGTCTCGATCAAGACCGTCTCGAACGTCATCCACGGCTACCCGCACATCCGGCGCTCGACCAGGCAGCGCGTCGAGCAGGCGATCGCCGAGCTCGAGTACACCCCCAACCAGACCGCGCGCAATCTGCGCACCGGGCGCACCGGCGTCATCGCGCTCGCCGTGCCCGACCTCGCGCTCAGCTACTTCGCCGAGCTCGCCGGTCGCGTCATCGGGATCGCGGACGAACGCGGCTTCGCCGTGCAGGTCGAACAGACCGCTGGGACGAGCGAGCGCGAGATCGATCTGCTGCGCGCGCCACGCCTGCGGATGGCCGACGGCCTCCTGTTCAGCCCGCTGGAGACGAGCCACGCCGACCTCTCCGACCTCGATGTCGACTACCCGCTCGTGCTGCTCGGCGAGCACATCTTCGACGGTCCCATGGACCACGTGACGATGCGCAACGTCGAAGCGGCGCGCGCGGCGACAGAGTTCCTCCTCGACGGCGACCGTCGCCGCATCGCGCTCGTCGGCGCGAGCGAGGGGGGAGCGGAGCGGAGCCGCGGGACTGCGCCTCGCCGGTTACCGAGCGGCGCTCGAGGTGCGAGGCATGACGGTGGACGATGCCCTCCTGGTGCCGGCGGCAACGTGGCATCGATCGGACGGACTGCGCGCAGCACGTGATCTCCTCGCCCGCGAGGTCGACTTCGACGCGCTGTTCGCGTTCAACGACACCCTGGCCTTCGGCACGATCCGGGCTCTCGAGGAATCGGGACGCGTCGTGCCGGACGACGTCGCGGTGATCGGCTTCGACAACGTCGACGAGGGAGCGTACTGGCTCCCCGCGCTCACGACGGTCGACCCCGGGCGCGAGTGGATCGTGCGCCGCGCGGTGGAGGCGCTGATCGGACGCCTCGAAGGAGCCGACGGCGCGCCGCGCACATTGCTCGCGGACTTCCGCATCGTCGAACGCGAGTCCACCTGATCCCGTGCGTCGTCGCGGATCTGCCTCAGCGCGTCACTTCTTGCGTGACTTCTTCCGGGTGGTGCCTTCCGCGCTTCCGGATGCTTTGGCGTACTTGAACTCGTTGCCGGCGATCGGTGAATCGTCGGACACGGGCTCGCCGTGGGACGCCCGGCGGATGTCACGGATCATTCCGATCGACAGGGCGAACGTGATCGCCCAGCTGACCCATGCGAGCGCGACACGCCAGGTGAACGGCTGCTGGCCGGATCCCCGCAGCAGTGAGTATGCGCTCGTGAGGGCGCCGATGATGCCGGTTCCGAGGAGGTACTTGCGCATGCGACCACCCTAGCGCGCGGGCGTTAGGCTGACGCCAACGAAGGAGTGTGAGATGTCTCGAGCTGATCTCGTTGTCGTCGCCAACCGCCTGCCCGTCGACCGGGTGGAGGGTCCCGACGGCGAGCCGACCTGGCGGCGTTCCCCCGGTGGGCTCGTCACAGCGCTCGAACAGGTGATGCAGAATCTGGACGGCGCCTGGGTTGGGTGGGGTGGGAAGCCCGACCTCGACGTCGAGCCGTTCGAGTTCGACGGCACGGTGCTCGTCCCCGTCCCGCTTAGCCGCGACGACCTGCGCGACTATTACGAGGGGTTCTCGAACGGCACGATCTGGCCGCTCTATCACGACGTCATCGCGGCGCCCGTCTACAAGCGGTCGTGGTGGGACGCTTACGTCCGCGTCAATCGACGATTTGCGGAGGCCGCTGCGAAGCACGTGCAGGACGGCGGGTTCGTCTGGGTGCAGGACTACCAGCTGCAGCTCGTCCCGCAGATGCTGCGCGAGCTGCGTCCCGACGTGACGATCGGATACTTCCACCACATTCCATTCCCGGCAAATTCGCTTTTCGCGCAGCTGCCGTGGCGACGTCAGGTGCTTGAGGGCCTGCTCGGCGCCGACGTGATCGGGTTCCAGCGCGTCGAGGACGCCGGCAACTTCCAGCGGTCGATTCGTCGTCTGCTGCACTACCCGACGAAGGGTGAGACGGTCACGGTCCCGACGATCGAGGACGCTGCTCGCACCGTCATCTCGCGCAGCTACCCGATCTCGATCGATGCGAACCATTTCCTCGAGCTGGCGCAGCGCCCGGACATCATTGCCCGGGCCCAGTCGATCCGCGAACAGCTCGGCGCTGAAAAGCTCATGCTGGGCGTCGACCGGCTCGACTACACGAAGGGGATCCGGCACCGCCTCAAGGCGTATGGCGAGATGCTCGCGGACGGACGGATCACGGGGAAGGACGCGACCCTCGTGCAGATCGCGAGCCCGTCGCGTCCGGGTGTCGAGGCGTATCAGGAGCTACGCGACGAGATCGAGATGAGCGTGGCACGGATCAACGGCGACTACTCGACCGTCGAGACGACGGCGATCCGATACCTGCACCAGGGCTACCCCCGCGAGGAGATGGTGGCGCTGTATCTCGCCGCCGACGTCATGCTCGTCACCGCGCTGCGTGACGGCATGAACCTCGTCGCGAAGGAGTACGTCGCGGTCCGCGCCGACAACACCGGCGTGCTCGTGTTGAGCGAGTTCGCCGGCGCGGCCGACGAGCTCGGCAGCGCGCTGCTCGTCAACCCCCACGACATCGAGGCGACGAAGGACATCCTGTCGAGGTCGCTGCAGATGCCGGCGGCCGAGCAGGCCCGCCGGATGAAGACGATGCGCAAGAAGGTCTTCGACAACGACGTCGTCAAGTGGGGACAGCGCTTCCTCGACGACATGGAGACGTCCCGGGCACGGAGGAATGAGGCATGACCGACGCGGTCGCTCGTGTCGCGCGCGCTGCGCGGCTGCTCGTCGCACTTGATTTTGACGGCGTCCTGTCACCGCTCGTGACGGATCCGATGGCGGCGCGCGCCACGCCGGAAGCGAAACGCGCTGTCGCCGCGCTCGTGGACGCCCCCGGCGTGACGGTCGCGTTCGTCTCCGGGCGCGCCCTCGGAGACCTCAGAGTGATCGCCGAGCATGACGACGACTCCCGCGTGTGGCTCGCCGGTTCCCACGGTGCCGAGCACTGGCGCCCCGACGTCGGCCAGCTCCGCGCGGCCGACGACACCGATCCCGCCGACGCGGATGAGATCCGTGAGAGCGCCGAGGCCGCTGCCGCGGCGTTCGACGGAGCGTGGATCGAAGCGAAGCGCTACGGCTTCGCCCTGCACACGCGCACGTCTCCCGATGGCGTCGAGCCGCGTGCGCAGGCCGCGCTCGACGAACTGATGCGCGTCGCCGCACCATCCTGGCGTCGCCGCGACGGCAAGCACGTGCTCGAGTTCGCCTGGCGACACGAGGGCAAGGACGTCGCCGTCGCCGAACTGCGCCGCGTGACCCAGGCGGACGCCGTC
>JAJYSF010000162.1 GCA_021793715.1 Actinomycetes bacterium | reverse complement strand
GAATCGCGTTCACGGGGCAGGCCGCCGCGGTCGATGAGCGGCTGACCGCGCGCGAGAATCTCGTGATGTTCGCGCGCCTGTCCGGACTCCCCGGTCGCGCCGCCGGCGCGCGCGCCGAGGAGCTCCTCGACCGCTTCGCCCTCTCCGAGGCGAGCGGACGGCGCGTGGGCACCTTCTCGGGCGGCATGCGTCGCCGCCTCGACCTCGCGCTGAGTTTCGTCGCGCATCCGGAGGTCCTCTTCCTCGACGAACCGACGACCGGACTGGACACTCGCTCGCGACGGGAGCTGTGGCAGATCATCGCCTCACTCGCCGGCTCGGGCACGACCGTCCTCCTCACGACGCAGTATCTCGAGGAAGCCGACCAGCTCGCCGATCGCATCGCCGTGCTGCACGACGGTCGCGTGGCGGCACTCGGCACCGCCGACGAACTCAAGGCGCGCGTCGGGGGCGGATCCGTCGTGCTGCGGGAGCACGACGGCACGCTACGGCGGGACGTGCCGACCGACGGCACCATCGGGTCCATCCGCCGCGCACTCGACGACCTCGAGCGGGACAACGTAGACGGCGAGATCGCCATCGAGCACCCGACGCTCGATGACGTCTTCCTCGCCCTGACGGAGAAGGAGACCGTATGACGACCATCGCCCCTCGCCCCCGGCTCGGCGGACTCACCGCGGAGGCCGTGTTCATCGGCCGGAGCCTCAAGCACACGCTGCGCGACGCGGAGTCGATGCTGATGTCGATCGCGTTGCCCGTGCTCATGATGCTGATGTTCACGTACGTATTCGGCGGCGCGATCGATCCGAGCGGCGGCTACGTGGACTACGTCGTGCCCGGAACGATCCTCACGTGCGCGGGCTTCGGAGCCGCGACGACCGCGACCTTCGTCGCGAACGATATGACGGGCGGCATCATCGACCGCATCCGCACCATGCCGCTTCGGCCAGGGTCGGTTCTCACGGGCCACGTCGTGGCATCCCTCGCTCGGAACCTCGTCGCAACGGGCGTGGTCTTCCTCGTCGCGGTGGCGATCGGATTCCGCCCGACGGCGACCCCGCTCGAATGGCTCGGCACCTTCGCCGTCATCGCACTGTGGATCTTCGCGATCACCTACCTGTTCGCGGCGATCGGGCTCGCGTCCGGATCCGCCGAGGCCGCGAGCGGTTACGGCTTCATCCTCCTGTTCCTGCCGTACGTCTCGAGCGGCTTCGTGCCCACCGACACCATGCCGGACTGGCTGCGCGTCTTCGCCGAGGTACAGCCCGTGACACCCGTCATCGAGACGATGCGCGCGTTGCTGGTGGGGACCGACCCGGGCGGGGCCCCGCTCATCGCAGTCGCGTGGTGCGTCGGAATCGTCATCGTGGCGGCCGTCTGGGGCGCCTGGCTCTTCCGCCACAAAGCAGGAAGGCGCTGACGCCCGCGACCGCGAAGCGAAGCGGGTGACCTCTCGGCACCGCCGGCAACGACCCTGGCGGGAAGGCAACCGCGACCGCGGAGCGGAGCGGGTGACCTCTCGGCACCGCCAGCAACGACCCTGGCGGGAAGGCAACCGCGACCGCGGAGCGGAGCGGGTGACCTCTCGGCGCCGCTGGCATCGGGCCTGGCGGGAGGATCCGCCCCGCGGATCCGGGGGACTGCGGCGCCGAGAGGTCACCCGCGCAGCGGCGCCAGCCGGTCTCCCGCGCAGCGCCCCCGAGAGGTCACCGGCGCAACGGCAGTCAGACCTAAGCCCCGAGCCGCTTGAGGGCCGTCTGCACCACAGCGGCCGTGCGACCGAGCGACTCGGCGAATCGGGTGGCCGGCTGCGGGAGCGGCGCGTAGATCGACTGCGCCGCCTGCGTCGCCAGTTCTCCCTCGTCGACGAAGAACGGCACGAGCCAGTCGTCGACTTCCTCGAGTGGAACGGGATCGATGCTGTAGTACCGATGCTGGCCCTCTTCACGCACGGTGACGAGGCCGGCCTCGCGCAGCACCTTCAGGTGCTTCGAGACCGTGGGCTGGCTGACGGTGAGCTCGGCGACGAGCTGCGAGACGCTTGTGCCGCCGTCGGATTCCTGGTCGCGACGCTGCAGAACGCGCAGGATCTCGCGCCGGGTCCCGTCGGCTATCACGTCGAAGATGTCGGCCATAACGCTCAGCGTATGCCATGGCAGCGATATGCGGCACGGCGGGGCGCGTCGGAGATACGATGTTCGCTGTTCGTCAGCACAAGGAGAGGCAGGCGGTCGATGCCCGGCAGCCAGCACGTCCACAGAGGCGCCGGACTGCGGCGCGCGACGCAGGCGGTATGGCACTGGTTCCGTGTCGTCACGACGCACTCTCCGTCGCGCTTCGCGATCGTGGTCTTCGCAAGCCTCGTCCTCGCGACGACGGCGCTCCTGTCGCTCCCGATCGCGACCGCCGACCGCACGATCACACCGCTCGCCGATGCGCTCTTCACTGCGGTCTCTGCCGTGTGTGTGACGGGCCTCGTCAGCGTCGATATGACGACGCATTGGTCGCACTTCGGTGAGGCCGTCATCTTCGGCGCCGTGAACGTCGGGGGAATGGGAGCGCTGACTCTGGCATCGATGCTCGGGCTGATCATCTCCAAACGCATGGGGCTGCGCGCCAAGCTGATCGCCGCCGGCGACACGAATCCGCTGCGCGCGCACGGCGGCGCGGTGAACGAGTCGCAGGCGGTCCATCTCGGTGAGGTCGGCCTGCTGCTGCGCACGGTCGCGCTGTCGACTGTGATCATCGAGGTCGTCGTCGGCGTGCTGATCTACCCCTCGATGGCTGCGAAGTACGGCTGGGCGACGGCGCTGTGGGAAGCGCCGATGTATGCAGCCATGGCGTTCACGAACACCGGATTCACCCTGAACGAGGACGGTATCGGTGTCTTCGGTGATGACTACTTCTTCATGACCGTCATCATGCTCGCCGTCATCGTCGGCAGCGTCGGATTCCCCGTTCTCTTCGCGCTTTCGCGCCACATCGCCACTCCGCGCAAAGCCGCGATCCTGCGCCCGTCCACATGGTCGCTGCATGTGAAACTCACTCTCCTCACTTCGGGGCTGCTGTTCATCGGCGGTGCAGGAGCATTCCTCGCGCTGGAGTATGACAACCCGCACACCTTCGGCGGAATGGGCGTCACCGACACGATCTTCCAATCCTTCTTCCTGTCGACGATGACGCGCTCGGGCGGCATGACGTTCATCGATCCGGGCGAGCTGTACGGATCCGGGATGGTCGTCGGCTCGATGCTGATGTTCGTCGGGGGCGGATCCGCGTCGACTGCAGGCGGGATCAAGGTCACGACGCTCGCGGTCCTCGCGCTCGCGGTGTGGTCGGAGGCGCGCGGACGCCAGTCGGTGCAGGCGTTCGGACGGCGCATCCCCTCGGACGTGCAGCGCGTCGCGGTCGCCGTCCTCGCCTGGGGCGCGACGATCTGCGCGGTCGCGACGATCGTCATCGCGCAGATCACGCACGCGCCGATCGCCGAGGTGCTGTTCGACGTCATCTCGGCGTTCGGAACGGTCGGCCTGTCGACCGGGCTGACCGAGGCGCTTCCGGATCACGCGCTCTACGTGATGGGGATCACCATCTTCATGGGGCGCGTTGGTACAGTCACTCTGGCCGCGGCGGTTGCCGCGACCTCCCGAACGCAGCACTACGCACTGCCCGTCGAAAGGCCGATCGTTGGTTGAACGGATCCACGGCGACTCCCCGGTCCTGGTCATCGGCCTCGGACGATACGGTGCGGCGTGCGCGGGCGAGCTCGATCGCCTCGACCGCGACGTGCTCGCCGTCGACGCCGACCTCGCGCTCGTCCAGAAATGGTCCGAACGCGTCACCCACGCGGTGCAGGCCGATGCGCGCAATCTGGAAGCACTCCAGCAGATCGGCGCCCAGGACTTCGACGTCGCCGTGGTCGCCACGGGGTCGTCGATCGAGGCGTCCGTGCTCATCACCGCGAACCTCGTCGACCTGAAGGTGCCGCAGATCTGGGCCAAGGCGACAAGCCAGTCGCACGGCAAGATCCTCTCCCGCGTCGGCGCGAATCACGTGATCTACCCCGAGCGCGAAGCCGGGGAGCGCGTGGCGCACCTCGTCAGCGGCGAGATGCTC
>JAJYSF010000161.1 GCA_021793715.1 Actinomycetes bacterium | reverse complement strand
TGGTGCTGATCGCCTGTGCGTACATCGTCGTCTCCGTCGAGGAAGAGAACGATCGCGTCGGTGAACGGTTCGGTGCCGAGACCTTCAAACAGCGCATGGTGCGCACCGCTGAGCGCGACATTCGCGTCGCCAGCGACGCGCTGCGCGCCGCTCGCGAGGACGAACGTCGCGAACGGGAGAAAGTCGCGCGACGCCGAGGCAAACATACGCAGGATGAGCACGCCATCGGCCGCTGACCGCACTCGCGCCCGGGTGGGGGCGTACCCTCAGGGTATGAGTCCCGAACGCTCCGTGGAGATCGAGAAGAAGTTCGACGTGCACGAGGGGACCCCCGTGCCCGACTGGACGCAGCTCAGTGCCATCGCGCGCGTCTCGGCGGGAGAGGACCGACATCTCGATGCGGCCTATCTCGACACCGCCGATGTGGCGCTCGCACAGGAGGGGGTCGCCGTGCGGCGTCGCACGGGCGGGCCGGACGAAGGCTGGCACGTCAAGGGCCCGCTCATTCACGGCGGCCGGGTAGAACTCGCCTGGCCGCTCACCGACGACGTGCCGGACGGGCTGCGCGAAGAGATCGCGGAGTGGACGACGGATCCGCTCGAACCGCTCGCGCGCATCGTCAACGACCGCACCGTGTACGAATTGCTCGACGCGGATGGGCGCGTGGTCGCCGAGTTCGTCGACGACCGCGTGCAGGCGAGCGATCTGCGCGAGGGTATCGACCGAGAATGGTGCGAATGGGAGATCGAGCTCGGCCCGGCCGTGCCTGACGACATCGAGGGCTTCTTCGCCGAGGTCGAGCGCGTTGCGCTCGCCAGCGGGGCACGCCCCGCGTCGTCGGCCTCGAAGCTCGCTCGCGCGCTCGGCCAGTAGCGTCGGCGAAAATGATGAGGCCCGGACCGTACGGTCCGGGCCTCATCATTTCGAAGCGCGTGGATCACATGTTGATCATGTGGCCGGCCAGGCCGTGGAAGCCTTCCTGCAGCGCCTCGGAGAGTGTCGGGTGCGTGTGCACGTTGCGCGCCGCTTCGAGCGCGGTGAGGTCCCACTTCTGCGCCAGCGTGAGTTCGGGCAGAAGCTCCGACACATCGGGCCCGATCAGGTGACCGCCGAGCAGCTCGAGGTGCTCCGTGTCGGCGATGAGCTTGACGAAGCCGACGGCGTCGCCGAGGCCGTTCGCCTTGCCGTTCGCGCTGAACGGGAACTTCACGACCTTGACGTCGTGGCCGGCCTCCTTCGCCTGCTCCTCGGTGAGGCCGAAGCTCGCGACCTGCGGCGAGCAGAACGTCGCGCGCGGCATCATGCGGTAGTCGCCGAGCGTCTGCGTCTCGGCGCCGCCCATCGTCTCGGCTGCGACGACAGCCTGGGCCTCCGCCACGTGCGCGAGCTGCAGCTTCGCGGTCACGTCGCCGATCGCGTAGACGCCGTCGACGTTCGTGCGCATGTGGTCATCGATGTCGATAGCGCCGCGCTCGGTGAGCTTCACGCCGGTGTTCTCGAGGCCGTAGCCCTCGGTGCGCGGAGCGAACCCGACCGACATGAGGACCTTGTCCACATCGATCTCGCCCTCGGTGCCGTCCTTCTTCTTGTAGGTGACGTGCACGCTCGATCCGTTATCTTCGGCGCCGGTGACGGACGTCGAGGTGAGGATCTCGATGCCGTACTTCTTGTACTGCTTCGCGATCTCCTTCGACACGTCCGGATCCTCGTTCGGCAGGGCGCGATCGAGGAACTCGATGATCGTGACCTTCACGCCGTAGTTCGACAGGATGTACGCGAACTCCATGCCGATCGCGCCGGCGCCGACGATGACGATCGAGTTCGGCAGCTCGCGCGAGAGAATCTGCTCCTCGTACGACACGATGTTCTCGGTGAGGGAGATGCCGGGCAGTGAGCGCACGGTCGACCCCGTCGCGATGATGACGTTGTCGGCGGTCACGCGCTCGGTCGCCCCGTCCGAGAGTGCGACGTCGATCGTCTTCGCGTCGACGAAGGTGCCGCGACCTTCGTACTCGGTCACCTTGTTCTTCTTCATGAGGAAGTGGATCCCCTTGACGTGCGTCTGCGCGACCTTGCGGCTGCGGTCGTGCGCCGCGCCGAAGTCGAACGACACATCGCCGGAGATGCCGAAGAAGTCGGCCTTGTGGGTGAACGTGTGCGCGAGTTCCGCGTTCTTGAGGAGCGATTTCGAGGGGATGCACCCCACGTTGAGGCACACACCTCCCCAGTACTTCTCCTCGATGATCGCGGCGTTCAGGCCGAGTTGGGAGGCGCGTACGGCCGCGACATAACCGCCGGGGCCAGCGCCGAGGATGACGACGTCGTGGTGAGCCATGTTCTCAGCCTAATCGCTTCGGGCGTGCGGGTGTCGCCGCGGTCACGACCGCCGGGAACGGGCCATCATGACGACGACGAACACGATCAGCGCGAGCACGATTACGCCGCCGACGATCGCCACGATGATCGGCCCGGCCAGCGCGCCTTGCTCGTCCGCATCCTCGGGCGCGTCGGCACCTGTCGTCGTCTCGGTCGACGGTGCGTCGCTCGCCTCCGCCGTCGGTGCAGGCGAGTCCTCCGCATTCGGCTCGGCGGTGTCCGCCTCCTGTGCGTCCACGGCGCTCTCCGTGACGAAGGTGAACGACCCGCTGCCCGGGTGGCCATCGCTGTAGATCGCCTGCCAGACGACGGTGTAGGTGGCGGCGGGCGCGTCGGCGACGTCGAGCTCCTGCGAGAGCGTCGGGCCCTCGACGACCGCGTCGCCCGTGGCATAGTTGCGACAGTCGACCGCACCCTCGGCGAGTCCGGCGAGTTCGTCAGCGCCGAGCTCGGCGACCGCAGCGCAGCTGTCGTCGAACACGCGGACCTGGGTGTTCGACTCCGCGCCCTGCTGCTGGTCGGCCGGCAGCGGCTCGGTCAGGTCGTCGGAGAACGTGACGGACACGTTCCCGGGAAGAACCTCGACGGTGCCGGGCTCTCCTGTCGCGCCCTCCGGCGACGAGCCGACGACGGAAGAGTGGCCGAACGCTGCGGTCGGAGTGAGGAACGACGCGGCGAGCACGGCTGCGCCGAGTGCGATCAGGGCGCGTAGGCGTGCCGAGCGGCGTGAGGCGGGAGCGGGGGAACTCATCATGTCCGCCACCATAGGAGTCGGACCGGAACGCTCGCCGAGAATATCGGTTCGGTCAAGAAATCTCCCCGGCGTGTGCTCGGTCGGATCCGATAGGCTTCTGACAACGGAAGGAGCCCGCGTGTCAGATCAGCAACACGAGCCGATGTCACCGGCGACGAGGCACATTCATAACGTGGGCGGATACGACGGCTCCGGCGACCATACGCAGACGTTCGGCCACGACTCGGATCTCTCCTTCATCCCGTTCCGCGGCGACCTGTCGCAGGCCGAGCTCGACGCGATCGCGGCCCTTCCGTCGGGCGCCGCGCTCCTCCTCGTGCGGTCTGGCCCCGCTGCGGGCGCGCGCTACCTGCTCGACCGCGACGCGACGACAGTCGGGCGTCACCCCAACGCAGACATCTTCCTCGACGACGTGACCGTGTCGCGCCGCCATGCCGAGATCACGCGCTCCCGCGCCTCATTCGATCTCGTCGATCAGCGCTCGCTCAACGGCACCTACGTCGACGGCGAACGCGTCGACAGGGCGCAGCTGCACAACGGTGACGAGGTGCGCGTCGGGAAGTTCCGACTGAACTTCTTCAGTTCGCCTCGCGACCTCCCGGCGGCGGGATCCTGATGGCCGCGGCGGCCGCACGACGCGGATCCGCTGCGCAGAAGTCGGCCGCACTGCTCTCGATCGGGCAGGTGCTGTCGAAGCTGTCGGCGGAGTTCCCCGCGCTGACCTCGAGCAAGCTGCGATTCCTCGAAGTGCAGGGAATCGTCACCCCCGAGCGCACGGCGTCGGGTTACCGCAAGTTCGCGTCCACGGACGTCGAGCGACTGCGCCTCGCACTCACCCTGCAGCGCGACCACTACCTGCCGCTGAGCGTCATTCGTGAGTACCTCGATGACGTCGATGCCGGCCGCGAGCCCGAGCTGCCGCAGGCCCCGCAGTCGATTCATCCGACGGGTCGTGCCTACTCCCGTGCCGATCTGCTTGCCGCGGCCGAGGC
>JAJYSF010000160.1 GCA_021793715.1 Actinomycetes bacterium | reverse complement strand
CGTCTTCGGCGTGTAGACGATGTCGACCACTTCGCACACCTGATCGTCGCCGTCGAGCTGGATCCGCTGCCCGGCCTCCCATGGCAGCAGCACGTCGCCGGCGCAATTGTTATGTGCGGCCCACACCGGCGGCACGTCGCCGTGCTCATAGGAACTCATCTCAGTGAACGTGCCGTCGCAGCGGTCGAGCTCCGACATGCCACCGGTCGCGCCCAGGTTGACGCTCGGAAGCTCGTCGAGCGTCTCCTCGCGGATGGTGTCGACCGCTCCGGAAACGGTGCTCTTGGCCTCACCGTACGCGCGTTCCACCGCCTGCGGAGCGAAGAGCACGCCGGCGGCGAGCGCACCGCCGACGCCCAGGAGCGTGATTCCGATGACAGTGGACACCCGGATCCGGCGTCTGCGCGGTCGTCGTGTGCTTCGCATTGTTCGTCTCCTGGGTAACAGTTCGCGTGGGCCCGCTACGCGGGCAGCTGACACCCTGTGGCCAGGACGTACATGTACGGGCCGTGGACCCCGACGGCGACGACCGCGAACGCGGCGAGCATCGTCAGAAAGGTCGCGATCGGCAACAGCGCGGAACGGATCGCCGTCGGCGCCACGAGCTGATGCACGCGGCTCGGGCCGGCGGCGTGCAGGACCGGGGCAGCCGTCGCGCCACGGAAGATGTCGGCACTGATGTGCGGGGATCCGAGTTTCAGCAGCGCACTCGCCAGCGCGGGCGTGCCTGCGCGGTGGCGGGCGTGGTTGTCCGCGGCGATCTCGAGATAGTGCGGGATTGCGTCCGCAACCGCCGCCACGAGAGGGATCCAGCGCAGCGGCCAGGCGATCGCTTCGATGGCGCCGATGATCAGATGGTGCCGCTGCCGCACGTGCGCGCGCTCGTGCTCGAGCACGGCGATCGTCTCGTCGGGATCCAGTGCGGACAGCAGGCCGGTCGAGATGACGATGCCGCCTCGACGGCGCGGCAGCGAGAACGCCAGCGGGTGCGCGTCCTCGACGAGGAGGACGTCGATTCCCCGCACCGTCGCTCGTGTGGCCTGAGACGCGACGGCGGCCGCGGCGGCGCGGGTGCGTTGCGCGTGGCGAAGCGCGCGCAGGATCCCGATGCCGACGAGAGCGGCGAGCACAGCCGCCGGGAGCGCGAGCAGCAGGACCCTGGGCACGGAGGTCTCGATCATGTTCGTGGTGTCGAACGGGCTGGCCGCAGCGAGGCAGCGCTGACAGACCTGCCCCAGGGGCTCCGACAGCACCCGCGGTCCCGTCATGAGCCACGCCAGCACGAGACTGACCGCGGCGAACGCCGCGACCCACAGCGCGAGGCTGCTCGCGAGGATCACGACGGCCGCGCGGGGGGTGCGCATGAGCAGCGGAGAGGCCGCTCTGATCAGGTGCGGGCCAGCCGCCGCCGCGAGGACGAGCGCGACGACCAGCAGGAGCGGCATGACGAACGGCGTCATCCGTCACCTCGCTGCTCTTCGAGGTACGCGCGGAGCAGCTCCGCGTCGTGCGGGTCGATGGAGTCGATGAAATGCAGGATGGACGCCACGCGGTCGTGACTCGTCGACAGGGCCTGTCCCATGAGTCGTGCGGCATGGACATCTCTCGTGTGGCGTGCCGCGTACCGCACGGAGCGGCCCTCTTTCTTCGGCGCGACCAGCTCCTTGCGCTCGAGGTTCCCGAGCACGGTCGCGATCGTCGTGTATGCGTGCTTGCCGCCGATGTGCGTGATCACGTCGCGCACCGTGGATGGGCCCTCGTCCCACAGCACGTTCATCACCTGCTGTTCCAGCGCGCCGAGGCGCAGGAGCTCGCTTCTCGTCGTCGCGTCGGTCATGCCGCCACCGCCGACGTGAGCGCCGGGGTCGGACACGACACCTGGCCGCGCAGTCGCCAGACGACGGCGACCGCGGCGAGCACGAGGGCGACGGCGGCCAGCACGGGCTGCAGCGGCGCGAACCAGGTGAGGGCGCCGGTGTATCCGAGAGCGAGGAGGGCGATCTTGTTGCAGACGGGGCACCCGACGGCGAACCACGCCAACACCCCGGCCGCGCCACCGACTCTCGCGCTGCGCCGGCCCTCCGCCGACGGGCGCGCGTCGTCGTCGCCGGCCGGAGCGTGCGGCGGACGGATGTACGTGGCGATCAGGATCCCGGTCAGCGCCGACGTGACGATCCAGACGGGATAGTTCCAGGGAACAGGAGGGATGTCGCGCACGAAGACGGAGTTCGGGATCAGCACCGTCACGAGCCCGACGATCAGCGCGACGACAACGGCGGCGGCGGTCGCGACGATGACCTGCCGAGGACTCCACATCCGCAGTGCCCGATACGCGAGCACCGTGGCCTCTGCCTGACGACGTACCCAGCGTGCGAAACCGTTCATGTGATCTACTATGCCAGATAGATTACTATTGTGCATAGTTGATCCGGCGGTCTCACGAGACCTGTCCCGGCGGGTCAGTGCGTTCGCACCTCGCCGCACCCCGATCTTTGGAGAAGAAGTCCGTATGACCTCGCGCGATTCCCCGTCCCGCCCGCGCCGTTCACGCATGGTGCTGCTGATCGCCGGACTCCTCGCCGCGTTCATCATCATCGTCGTGATCGCCCAGCTGACGATGAACTCCACGAATTCGGCGGCGCCCAGCGCCCCGACACCGCCCGCGGCGGAGACGCCGTCTCCCGACGGTCAGTCGACCGGCCCGAGCGAAGGGCCGAGCGCCGAGGAAGGCGAGCACCCGTCGGATTCGCCGCTCGTCCGGAGGGATCCGGATGACCCGATGGCCGTCGGCGACGTCGACGCCCCCGTGGTGCTGATCGAGTGGACCGATCTGCGGTGCCCATTCTGCGCCTCCTTCAATCAGGACACCTACCCCACCATCGTCGAGGAGTACATCGACGCGGGCCTCGTGCGCTTCGAGGTCGTCGACGTGGCGTTCTTCGGTGACGAGTCGGTCGACGGACAGATCGCCGCACGCGCGGCGGGCAAGCAGGACCGCTTCTTCGAGTTCCTCGACGTCGCGTACGCGGCGGCGCCCGACCGCGGGCACCCCGACCTGCCGCGCGAGAAGCTTGTCGGCTTCGCCGAGGAGGCCGGCGTGCCGGACATTGATCAGTTCACGGCGGACCTGGACGACCCGGAGGTACGCACCGCCGCCGAGCAGAGCACCGAATACGCACAGCAGGTCGGCGTCAACGCGGTGCCGTTCTTCCTGGCCGGCGACGTCGCGCTGTCCGGCGCCCAGCCCGTGGACGTCTTCCGCGACTACCTGGACCAGGCAGTCTCGAAAGTGGGCTGAGTCGTGACCATCGGCTTCCTCGGCGCCTTCATCGGCGGGCTGCTCACGCTGCTCAGCCCCTGCTCGGTGATGCTGCTGCCCGCATTCTTCTCCTACGCTTTCTCGGACACGGCGAAGCTGCTCGCGCGCACCGGGGTCTTCTACCTCGGTCTCATCACGACCCTGCTCCCGCTCGGCGTGCTCGCCGGAACGCTGGGGTCATTCGTCAATCAGCACCGCTTCACCCTCGTGACCGTGGCGGCGGCCATCGTGATCCTGCTCGGCGCGCTCATGCTGCTCAACGTTCCGCTGCCGTTCCTCCGCGGCGGCCAGGGATCCGCGGAGAGCACCTCACCCGTGTCGGTCTACGCGCTCGGCACGGTGTACGGACTCGCCGGCGTCTGCGCGGGCCCGCTGCTGGGCGCGGTCCTCACCGTGGCCGCGGTGACGGGCAGCGCGCTGTACGGCGGGCTGACCCTGCTCCTGTTCGCCGCCGGCATGGCCCTGCCGTTGCTCATCTTCGCACTCGTGTGGGGCCGGCTGCCGTTCGTGCGCCGCCTCATCCGACCGCGCGAGGTGCGTATCGGTCGCTGGCGCAACACGTGGACGGGCATCATCGGCGGCGCGCTCACCATCGCGCTCGGCGTGCTGCTGATCGTCACGAGCGGCACGTCCTCCCTCGGCGGTCTGCTCGACGCGTCCACGCAGGTCGAGATCGAAGGCTGGGCCTACCAGGCGACCAGCGGCATCCCCGACTGGCTCGTCGCGGCCGTCGTCGTCCTCATCGCCGGCGGTGCCTGGCTCTTCATGCACCGGCGACGGGTGAAGGAACGCAGGCGCGCTGCATCGG
>JAJYSF010000159.1 GCA_021793715.1 Actinomycetes bacterium | reverse complement strand
GCGTTCACGCCGACACCCACGAGTTCCTGGCAACGGCGCACGAAGACCAGAAGTTCGGTTTCTCCCTTGACGAGGGCGAGGCGGCGGTGCGCCGGATCCGCGAGCTCCCGCACGTCGAATTCCTCGGCCTGCATTGCCACATCGGATCCCAGATCTTCGGCGTCGACGGCTTCCGCGAGTCGGCGTCGCGCGTGCTCGACCTGCACCAGCGTCTGCTCGACGGCGGACCAGTGCCGCTGCTGAACCTCGGCGGCGGATTCGGCATCGCCTACACGCGCGTCGAAGACCCCGCCCCGATCGAGGAGCTCGCGGACGGCATCGTCGACGCGGTCCAGACGGAATGCCAGGCGCGGGGGATCGCGTTGCCCGAGCTCGCGTTCGAGCCCGGCCGATCCATCGTCGGCCCCGGCGGCATCACGCTTTACGAGGTCGGCACGACCAAGCAGGTCGCCGTTGATACCGCGCAGGGCGCGGCTGATCGCCTCTACGTCGCGGTCGATGGCGGGATGAGCGACAACATTCGCCCCGCGCTGTACGGCGCGCACTACTCGGCGCGGATCGCCTCGCGGGTCTCCGCGGCGGATCCGACGCTCGTGCGCGTGGTGGGCATGCACTGCGAATCGGGCGACATCGTCGTCGACAGCGAGTACCTGCCGAGCGACGTCGCACCCGGCGACCTGGTCGCCGTGGCGGCGACCGGCGCGTACTCGGCCGCGATGGCGAGCAACTACAACCACGTCCCGCGCCCGCCCGTTGTGGCGGTGCGCGACGGCGAGACCCGCGTCCTGCTGCGCGGCGAGACGATCGACGATCTTCTCGCGCGCGATACGGGCCTCCTGCCACCCGTCCGCAATCAGGGAGAAGAATGATCGAACACCGAACTCTGCGCGTCGCGCTGCTCGGAGCCGGATCCGTCGGGTCGCAGGTCGCGCGCCTGCTTCTCGACAACACGGACGAGCTTTCGGAGCGCGCGGGTGCCCGACTCGAGCTCGCGGGAATCGCTGTCCGTGACGTCAACGCACCGCGCGACGTCGAGCTGCCGCAGGAGCTGCTCACGACAGACGCACACGAGCTGATCGTCGGCGCGGACATCGTCATCGAGCTCATGGGCGGGATCGAGCCGGCGCGCACGCACATCATCGAGGCGCTGCAGTCCGGTGCCGACGTCGTGACGGGCAACAAGGCCCTGCTCGCGAGCCACGGCGCGGAGATCTTCGACGCGGCAGACCAGGTCGGCGCCTCCGTCTCCTACGAGGCATCGGTCGCGGCCGCGATCCCGATCCTGCGCCCGCTCAAGGACTCCCTCGCCGGCGACCACGTCCGACGCATCTTCGGCATCGTCAACGGCACGACGAACTACATCCTCGACCGCATGGACCGTGAGGGTGCCGACTTCGACGAGGTACTCGCCGACGCCCAGGCGCTCGGGTACGCCGAGGCGGATCCGACGGCCGATGTCGAGGGGCACGACGCCGCGCAGAAGGCGGCCATCCTCGCCAGCCTCGCCTTCCACACCAACGTGCCGCTCGAGGCCGTGCACTGTGAGGGTATCGCTTCGATCGACGCCGCCGCGATCGAGAACGCGAAGAACGCCGGCTACGTCATCAAGCTCCTGGCGACGTGCGAGCAGCTCCCCGGCGAGGGGGCGGACGGCGAGGCGATCTCGGTGCGCGTCTACCCGGCCCTCGTCGACCGCGAGCATCCGCTCGCGAGCGTGCGCGGCGGAAACAACGCTGTCTACGTCGAGGCCGCAGCGGCTGGCCCGCTCATGTTCTACGGCGCCGGCGCCGGCGGGCGCGAGACGGCCTCCGCGATCCTCGGCGATGTCGTCTCGGCGGCGCGCCGCCACATCGCGGGCGGGGTCGGGATCGGCGAGTCCGCGCGCGGCGATCGCCCCGTTGCTCCGATCGGTCGCATCACGACGCGCTACCAGATCACGCTCGACGTCGCCGACAAGCAGGGCGTCCTCGCGACGGTCGCCAACATCCTCAGCGACGGCGGCGTCTCGATCGCCCGGCTCGAGCAGACGATCGCCGAAGACGAGACGGGCGCCAACCGCGCGCGCCTCGTCATCGGCACGCACCGCGCGCGCGAGCAGGCCCTGAGCGACACCGTCGAGACCCTCGCCGCGAGCGATGTCGTCGTGCGCGTCGTCACGGTGCTGCGCGTGGAGGGGGAGTGAGCGTGAACTCGTCGCTCCGCTCCGTCGCGGTGCGCGTGCCGGCGACGAGCGCGAACCTCGGCCCGGGCTTCGACACGCTCGGTCTCGCGCTGAGCGCGTATGACGAGCTGACCATCACGGCCCTGCCCGCGGGCGAGCTCGACATTTCGGTGACCGGATCCGGCGCCGACGAGATCCCGGTCGACGAGAGCAACCTCATCGCCCGCACCGTGCGATACGCGTACGAGTCGGTGGGCGTCGCGGCGCCGGGGCTCCGTATCGACGCCCGTAACGGCATCCCGCACGGCCGTGGCCTCGGGTCCAGCGGATCCGCCGTGGTCGCGGGCCTGCTCGCGGCCAAGGGGCTGCTCGAGGGGCGCGCGGAGTTCAGCGACGCCGACCTGCTGCGTCTCGCGACCGAACTCGAAGGGCACCCCGACAACGTCGCGCCGGCTCTGTTCGGCGGCCTCACGATCGCGTGGACCGACGACGAGACGCCGCGCCATACGAAGCTCCTCGTGCACCGGGGCGTCGCGCCCGTGGTGTTCGTTCCCGACCGCACGATGTCGACATCGACGGCCCGCAGCGTGCTCGACCCGGCCGTGTCCCGCGAGGACGCCGTGTTCAACGTGTCGCGGTCGGCCCTGCTGATCGCCGCGCTCACGCAGAGTCCTGAGCTGCTGATGGCCGCGACCGAGGACAGGCTTCACCAGGAGCGCCGCGCTCAGGCGATGCCGGAGACCGACGCGCTCGTCCGCGCGCTTCGCGCCGAGGGCTTCGCCGCGGTCGTGTCGGGCGCTGGCCCGAGCGTGCTCGTGTTGGCCGACGGTCCGGGACGCCGACTGGAGGCGGCGGCACTGGCGGAGCGTCACACGGGCGGCACCTGGCAGGCGCTGATGCTCGCTGTCGACTTCCTCGGTGGTACAGTGAGAGAACCAGCGGAGGGTGCCTCGTTGCACGAACTCTGAACCTCCGTCGCAACTCTGCGAAGCCCCGTACGGATCCCCGACGGTAGCGCGATATCGCGTTGCAACCGGGAGATCAGCGTGCTGAACGGCGCGCGTCTTCGCGACATCTCTCGCGTGCGGATCGGCTCTGATACATCCCGTTCTCATTGAAGGAGCACTCGTGGAACCCACCACCGAGACCCCCGGCGGCGACAGCGCTGCCGATACCCAGCAGCAGATCGACCAGGCGATCGCGGCCGCCGACGCCGCCGCGCCGAAGAAGGCGACCACGCGCAAGCGCGCTCCGCGTCGCGCCACGTCGAGCGGTGCAGCGGCCGACGCCGCGGTGACCGCGCCGGCGGAGGCCGAACAGGCCGCGACGCCCGAGGCCGAGGAAGCGCCGAAGACCGCGCCCAAGAAGCGCGCCCCGCGCCGCACGAAGGCTCAGATCGAAGCGGACAAGGCTGCCGCCGAGCAGGCCGCGGCCGACGCGGCTCCGGCCGCCGACGCCGCCCCGTCAGAGCCCGCCGCCGACGCGGCCGTCGAGCAGAAGCCCGCGCGCGCAACGCGTTCGCGTGCCAAGAAGGCTGCGGAGCCCGCAGCCGAGCCGGCCGAGACCGCCGAGGCGGCGACTGCCGACGCAGCGACTGCCGAGCCCGCGGAAGACGCGCAGAAGCCAGCGCGCTCGTCCTCGCGACGCAGCCGCTCCACCAAGCCCGCATCGACCGAGACCGACGAGAAGTCGGCTGAGGCTGCGGCCTCGGACGACGGCGCGACCGACGGATCCGCCGACGCCCCCGCACGCGGATCGCGCTCGCGCAAGAAGTCCGCCACCGCCACACAGGACGAGAAGCCCGCCGACGCCGCGAAGACCGACGACGCAAAGGCCTCCGACGCGATGGCCTCCGACGCATCGGACGCCTCCTCGCGCGACAGCAATGGCGCGAGCTCGTCCGATGACACGGGCTCCTCCGACGACAAGGGTTCGTCTGAGGGTAAGGACGACGACAGCGATTCCGACGAGCA
>JAJYSF010000158.1 GCA_021793715.1 Actinomycetes bacterium | reverse complement strand
TCACCGCGAATGCCGCCGCCGCCGATGCGGGGAGGAGTGACGAGAAGAGCATCTCCACGTCGGCATCGCTCAGCACGACGAACATGAGGAATGGATTGAGGACGAAGAACGACAACCGACCGAGGATCGCACTGCCGTTCTCGCCCAGCAGGTCGATCCGACCGATGACGTAGCCGGTGATGATCGCGACGGCAACGACGGCGAAGCCCGTGAGGACATCGATCACGGGGCGCTCGCGCAATCCATGGTCGACATGGGTTCAATCTATCGTCCGCGCGTGCCACGATCGTTTCCATGGCCGACACGCACCTCCACCCCGCCGACGCACACGACACGATCCGCGTGCGGGGTGCGCGAGAGAACAACCTCAGGGGAGTGGACCTCGACCTGCCGAAGCGGCGGCTGACGGTGTTCACGGGCGTGTCAGGATCCGGGAAGAGCTCGCTCGCGTTCGGCACGATCGCGAGCGAGTCGCAGCGGATGATCAACGAGACGTACAGTGCGTTCGCGCAGGGTTTCCTCCCGCAGCTGGCACGCCCCGAGGTGGATGGCCTGGAGGGCCTGACCACCGCGATCCTCGTGGATCAGGAGCGACTGGGAGCGAATATCCGCTCGACGGTCGGCACGGCGAGCGATGCGAACGCGCTGCTGCGCATGCTCTTCAGCCGTATGGGCGACCCGCAGATCGGTCCGCCGAACGCGTTCTCATTCAATACCCCGAGCGTGAAGGCATCGGGCGCGATCCTCGTCGAACGGGCCGGAAACACGAAGCGTCAACGCGCCGAGTTCAACGTTCTCGGTGGGATGTGCCCGGGGTGCGACGGAACGGGCAGGGTGAGCGACCTCGATCTCACCCAGCTCTACGACGCCACGCTGTCGATCAACGATGGCGCCATCCTCGTGCCCGGCTACAAGGTCGGCGGATGGAGCGTGCGCTTCTACGCCGAATCGGGCTTCTTCGACGCGGACAAGCCCGTGGGCGAATTCACACGACAGGAACTCGACGACTTCCTGCACCGCGACGCGACGAAGGTGAAGATCGGCGGAACGAACATGACCTACCGCGGACTCGTGCCGCAGGTGCAGCAGTCGATGCTGACGAAGGACCGCGAGCAGCTGCAGCCGCACATCCGCGCCTTCGTCGACCGCGCCGTGGCGTTCCAGCCGTGTCCGGCCTGCGACGGCACGCGTCTCGCGGAGCCGGCCCGGTCCTCCCTGATCGACGGAAAGAACATCGCCGACTGCTGCGCGATGCAGATCAGCGACCTGCTCATCTGGGTCCGGGCGCTCGACGAGCCGGGGGCGGCAACGCTGCTCCGCGCCCTCGACGACCTGCTCGCGTCGTTCGTCGAGATCGGTCTGGGATATCTGTCGCTCGATCGCGCGGCGGGCACCCTCTCGGGCGGCGAGGCGCAACGGCTGAAGATGATCAAGCACCTCGGTTCGCCGCTGACAGATGTGACGTACGTCTTCGACGAGCCGACGGCGGGCCTGCATCCGCACGACATCGAGCGCATGAACGCGTTGCTGCGGCAGCTGCGCGACAAGGGCAACACCGTGCTCGTCGTAGAGCACAAACCCGAGACGATCCGGATCGCGGACCACGTCGTCGACATCGGACCGGGCGCGGGCGCGGACGGCGGCACGGTCTGCTTCGAGGGCACTGTGGACGAATTGCGCTCGTCCGACACTGTCACCGGACGGCACCTGGACGATCGAGCGCGCGTGAAACCGGAGGTGCGCACGCCGACCGGTGCGATCGGGGTGCGCGGCGCGAGCGCGAACAACCTCCGCGACGTGGACGTCGACCTCCCCACGGGTGTGCTCGTCGCACTGACGGGAGTTGCGGGATCCGGGAAGAGTTCGCTCATCGCCGATCAGGTTGCGGAACGCGATGGCGTCGTGTTCGTCGACCAGACCGCCATCAAGGGCTCGTCGCGCAGCAACCCCGCGACGTACACCGGGCTGCTGGAACCGGTGCGCAAGGCGTTCGCGAAGGCGAACGGCGTGAAGCCGGCCCTGTTCAGCGCGAACAGCGAGGGCGCGTGCCCGACGTGCAAGGGCAACGGCACGATCACGACCGAGTTCGGGTTCATGCAGGGAGTCACGACGCCGTGCGAGGACTGCGGTGGGCGGCGCTTCATGGCCGAGGTGCTCGAGTACACCCTCGGCGGCAGATCGATCGCCGACGTGTTCGATCTGTCTGCGGTGGCGGCGCTCGAGTTTTTCGCCGACGGCGAGGCGACGGTGCCGGCGGCCGCGAAGATCCTTCGTCGGCTCGTCGACGTGGGGCTCGGGTACGTCACGCTCGGACAGGCGCTGAACACGCTCTCGGGCGGCGAACGTCAGCGGCTGAAGCTCGCCGTGCAGATGGCCGACGGCGCGGAGGTGTACGTGCTGGACGAGCCGACGACGGGCCTGCACCTGGCCGACGTTGAACACCTGCTCGCCATGCTGGACCGTCTCGTCGACCAGGGCTCATCGGTCATCGTGATCGAACATCACCAGGCGGTCATGGCGCACGCCGACTGGATCGTCGACATGGGTCCGGGCGCGGGAAACGACGGCGGGAGGGTCGTGTTCGAGGGCACGCCCGCTGACCTCGTCGCGTCGCGTTCCACTGTCACCGGCGAGCACCTCGCCGAGTACGTGGCCTGAGGACCTCGACGCCAGCGGGGCTCCCGACTGTCGCTACTTCGCGCGCTTCTTCAGCCCCTCACGTCCACCGAACGCGTCGCGAGGCACCAAGACGAGCGCGAGGGCGGCGACGACGGCCGTCCCACCGCAGACCGCCCAGACCGTCATGTACCCCGAGAACGACCCCGCCGTCCCCGTCGTGACGCCCGCGGCGAGGGCGATGCCGAACGTGCACGAAGCGATCGCGCCGCCGACGGTCTTGACCGAGTTGGTGAGCCCCGTCGCGACGCCGGTCTGCGACGGGGGAGCGGCGGCCGCGGCGACGGCGGGCAGCGCGCCGACGAGCGCACCGGATCCGAGCCCCGCGATGAGCATGTTCGCGAGGAGCTGCGCGTAGGTATCGTGCAGCGGAAGGAAGAGGAGGTAGCCGACGCCGACGAGCGACGTCGCGATGATCAGCGCGAGCCGCGGTGTCGTCCAGCGCGCGACCCAGGAGTAGCTGAGCGCGCCGATGATCATCGCGATGAGATACAGACCGATGATGAGCGAGGTCGCGAAGCCCGTCGTGCCGAGTCCGTAGCCAGCGACCGCGGGATCGGTGCGGGCGAAGGTTGACAGCGGCGCCTGCGCACCGAGGACGCTGACGCCGAACAGTCCGGCGGTCAGGAAGACGGGGCCCAGCGAGCGGTCGCGGAACATGCGTACGTCGATGAGCGGGTCCGGATGGCGCAGCTCCCACAGCACGAACGGGATCAGCAGGAGGACCCCGACGATGGTCACGGCCCAGGCGACGCCGTCGGACGGGCCGCCGACCCGCAGGAGGCTCAGGCCGCCGGTGAACGCGACGAGGGCGAGGGAGACGAGGACGAGTCCCGTCGTGTCGAGGCGCCCGCCGGCGATTTCCGGCGTCTCGGAGACGCCGAACAGAATCACGAAGAAGCAGGCACCGACGGCAACGCCGGGGATGAGGAGGACCAGCCACAGGTCGACGGAGTCGATGAGTGCGCCGCCGGCAAGGGCGCCGGTGATCGCGCCGGCCTCGAGCGCCGCGACCAGGACGCCGGCGGCCTTCACGGTCAGACCGGGCGGGGCTCCCTGGGCGCGGCCGCGGGAAGCGATCAGGGCGACCTCGAGCGGCAGCCAGACGACATAGGCGCCCTGCACGGACCAACATACGAGGAACAGCCAGAACGTGTCCGCGAAGGGGAGCGCGAGGGATGATGCGGCGACGATCGCCGTGGAGATGAGCAGCATCCGACGGTGTCCGACCATGTCGCCGAGCTTCGCGAACGCGGGAACGACAAGAGCCGACAACATGAGCTGCGTGCCCTCGAACCAGTTGACGTCGGCGTCGTGAATCGCGAGGTGTCGCGCGATGTCGGTGAGCATCGGGGTGTAGTACCCCTGGAGGATGCCGCTCGTGAACTCGATTGCCGCGAGGAAGCCGATCACGGTCCACAGCGATACCCGCGGACCGCCGGCGGATCCGGTGCTCACCGCAGGCCCCG
>JAJYSF010000157.1 GCA_021793715.1 Actinomycetes bacterium | reverse complement strand
CTCAGCGTGACCGAACCGCTCTCGCTGCCGATCCTGCAGACGACCACACGAGAGATCGACCCCGTCGACGCGCTGCTCTTTGCCGACGCCGGAGATCCTCTCGCGTGGACGCGAAAGGGCGACGGACTCGTCGCCGCCGGCCCCGACCTCCTGCACATCGACGTGGCCGAAGAGGGACGACTCGCGGCGCTCGCCGACCTCTGGCGCGCGCTCTCGCAAGCCGCCGAAGTGGACGACGAGGTGCGCGTGCCCGGGACGGGCCTCATCGGGTTCGGCGCCTTCGCTTTCGACGATGCATCCGAGCGCCCCTCGACCCTCATCGTGCCGTCGGCGCTCATCGGCTGGCGCGGCGGTCGCGCGTGGCTCACGCGGATCCGCGTCGCGGACACCCCCGCCCAGCTCGCGGAACCCGCGCCCGTCGATCTCGGCGGTGCGTGGTCGGCGACGCTGGGGCCCGGGGCCATGGATCCGCCCGCTCACGAGGCCGCCGTCCGTCGCGCTCTCGCCGTCATCGAGGCGGGCACGGCCGAGAAGATCGTCATCGCCCGCGACCTCGTCGGAACCGTTCCCGCCGGCGCCGACCTGCGCCGTCTCGTCCGCTCGCTCGCGACCGACTACCCCGACACGTGGACGTTCGCCGTCGACGGGCTCATCGGGGCCAGCCCCGAGACGCTCGTGACGGTCCGGGACGGAGCCGTCTCGGCTCGCGTGCTCGCCGGAACGCACGCACGCGGCGCGGGCCTGCACGAGGATCAGATGGTCTCGAGCGAGCTGCGCGCGAGCACGAAGAACTCCGCCGAGCACCGCTTCGCCGTCGACAGCGTTCTCGACACGCTCCGGCCGCACGTCAGCGACCTGCGCGCCGCGGACGAGCCGTTCGCGCTGGAGCTGCCGAACCTGTGGCACCTGGCGACCGACGTGAGCGGCACCCTCACAGGCGGCGCCTCGGCCCTCGACCTCGTGCGCGCGATGCACCCCACCGCCGCGGTCGCCGGCACCCCCACGCACCGCGCGATCGAGGAGATCCGCCGCATCGAGCCGTTCGACCGCGGGCGCTACGCGGGCCCCGTCGGATGGATCGACGGCGACGGCGACGGCGAGTGGGCGATCGCGCTACGCAGCGCGCAATTCGACCCGGTCGATCCGACAGCGACAACGCGCACCGTCTCGGCGCACGCGGGCGGCGGGATCGTCCGTGGATCCGAGCCCGACGCGGAACTTGACGAGACGCGCCTGAAGTTCCGCCCGATCGTCGACGCGCTCGCGTAGCGCGCACCCGCCGGCGAATAGGATCGACCCATGACCTCAGCGCAGCGCGCCGACCTCGACAAGGATCCGCGCATCGTCAGCAGGATGTTCGACCAGGTCGCCGAGCGCTACGACCTGACGAACGTCGCGATGACCTTCGGTCTCGACGCGGCCTGGCGTCGCGCGACGACGAACGCGGTCGATCCGCAGCCGGGCGAACGGATCCTCGACCTCGCGGCCGGCACCTGCCGTTCGTCCGCGTCGCTCGCGCGTCGCGGCGCCGAGGTCGTCGCGGCCGATTTTTCGCCGGGCATGCTTGCGCAGGGGCGCCGTCGGTACGCCGACGTGCGCGGACTGCGTTTCGTTGAGGCCGACGCCATGGCATTGCCATTCGACGACGGCGAATTCGACGCCGTCACCATCTCGTACGGTTTGCGGAACGTGCAGCAGCCGAAGGTCGCGCTCGCCGAGATGCGGCGTGTGACGCGGGAGGGGGGACGCATCGTCATCAACGAGTTCTCGACCCCGCCGAGCCGCCTCTTCCGCACGCTATACCGTTTCTACAATGACGTCATCCTGCCGCGCGTGGCGCGTATCGTCGGGTCGAACGGCGACGCCTACGACTATCTCGGCGAGTCGATCCGAGCCTGGCCCGACCAGCGCGAGCTCGCGGCCTGGATGCGCGAGGCCGGGTGGACCGACGTGGCCCACCGAAATCTCGCCGGTGGCATCGTGGCGCTGCACCGCGGGTACCGTCGCACGGCGTAACAGCCCAGGTGCCGACGGGTAGGCTGGTCGGGTGACTACGGGCCCCGTTTCCTCGGGCTCGCGCCTGGCGAGCCGCTTCGGTCTCAGCGACCGCATTTTCGTCGGCCGCGCGGCCCAGCGTCTCGCGCGCACGATCGAGGCCGGGCTCGAAGAAGTCGAGCAGGCAATCGCCGCTGAGCTCGGCAGCGCCGACCCCCTCGTTGACGCGATGAGCCGCTACCTCTATGAGGCCGGCGGCAAGCGCGTGCGACCCATGCTCGTGATGCTCACGGCCCAGCTCGGCGAAGGCTTCTCGCCCGCCGTGCGCGACGTGGCCGTCGCCCTCGAGCTCATGCACCTCGGCTCCCTGTACCACGACGACGTCATGGACGGCGCCGATCGCCGACGCGGCGTGCCCGCGGCGCACCGCGTCTGGGACAACTCGACCGCGATCCTCACCGGCGACCTGTTGCTCGCGCGAGCGAGCCGCGTCATGGGACGCCACGGTGCAGAAGCCGTCGACCTGCAGACCGAGACGTTCGAGCGTCTCGTCATGGGGCAGCTGAACGAGACGGTCGGCCACCGCGAGGGCGAGGACCCGATCGAGTTCTACCTGCGCGTGCTGTCCGACAAGACCGGCTCTCTCATCGCAGCCGCCGCCGGCGCCGGTGCGTTCTTCGGAGGCGCGAGCGAAGAGTACCGCGAGGCGCTGCGCACGTACGGCGAGAAGATCGGCGTGGCCTTCCAGCTCGCCGACGACGTGATCGACCTCTCCGCAGACCCCGAGGAGACCGGGAAGGTGCCCGGCACCGACCTGCGCGCCGGCGTCGTCACCATGCCCTACCTGCTGCTCGGCGCGAGCGACGACCCGCGCGACACCGACCTCCGCGCGCGCATCGACGACGGCGTCGCGCGGATCCGCGCCGGAGAGGACCCCTCGATCCTCGACGGCGAGCTCGCCGAGCTGCGCGAACACGACGCGACAGCCAGAACGGAAGCGCTCGCGGTCTCCTGGACCAACGAAGCCGTAGCGGCCCTCGCCGTCCTGCCCCGCGGATCCGTTCGCGACGCGCTCACGCGATTCGCGCGGCACCTCGCCGAGCGAGCCAGCTGACGTCCACGCCGAAACACGAGAAAGTTCCTCACCTATGACGAAGCTTCGCCTTGCCATCGTCGGAGCCGGCCCCGCCGGCATCTACGCCGCGGACATCCTCCTGCGCACCGAGCGCAGCTTCGACGTGTCGATCGACCTCTTCGAGCGGCTCCCCGCCCCGTACGGCCTCGTGCGCTACGGCGTCGCACCCGACCACCCGCGAATCAAGGGTGTCGTCGGCGCGCTGCGCGGCGTGCTCGACCGCGGTGACATCCGCGTGTTCGGCAACGTCGAGTACGGCACCGACATCACGCTCGACGACCTGAAGCGTCACTACCACGCGGTGATCTTCTCGACCGGCGCGATCCGTGACGCCGACCTCGACATTCCCGGCATCACCGCCGAGGGGTCCTACGGTGCGGCCGACTTCGTCAGCTGGTACGACGGCCATCCCGACGTGCCGCGCACGTGGACGCTCGACGCGCAGCACGTCGGCATGATCGGCAACGGCAACGTCGCGCTCGACGCGGCGCGCATCCTCGCGAAGCACGCCGACGATCTGCTGACGACCGAGATCCCGGCGAACGTCTACGACGTCCTCAAGGCATCGCCCGTGACCGACGTGCACGTATTCGGACGCCGCGGCCCCGCGCAGGTGAAGTTCACGCCGCTCGAGCTGCGCGAGATCGGCGAGCTGAACGACGTGGACGTCGTCGTGTACGACGAGGACTTCGACTACGACGAGGCCTCGCGCGAGGCGATCGCGACGAACAAGCAGGTCAAGGTCATCGACCGCGTGCTGCAGAAGTGGCGCGAGCTGCCCAGCGCGAACAATGCCGGGGGAGAGGCCTCGCGCCGCCTGCACCTGCACTTCTGGGCGAAGCCCCTCGAGGTGCGCACCGACGACGCCGGACGCGTCACGAGCCTCGTCTACGAGCGCACGACGTCCGACGGCGCCGGCGGCGTCGTCGGGACCGGCGAGATCCGCGAACAGCCCCTCGGCCAGCTCTACCGCGCCGTCGGATACTTCGGATCGCCACTGCCCGGCATCCCCTTCGACGACCGCC
>JAJYSF010000156.1 GCA_021793715.1 Actinomycetes bacterium | reverse complement strand
CGGTCAGCTCCGCGTCGGCCGGCGTCATACGAGCCCCTCGGTGTCCTTCTGGATCCGTGCGCTGTGCTGGACGATGCTCGCGAGCGCGCAGCAGAGTAGCGCGCCTCCGATCGGCAGCAGCGGAACCGCGAGCTGCACGCCGGACGGTGCGTACGCGGATCCGGCTGGTGACGCTTCGTTCAGCGTAAGGACGTGACCGAGCGGCGTCAGCACGCCCCCGGCGACACCCGCGGCGAGGATCACGCCAGCAGCGACGTACAGCGAACGCGTCACGATGCGGGCGAAGGGCATGCCTCGTATCGACTGGAACGACACGACGGCGATGAGGATGAGCGGGGCGGCGATTGCGAGGTCGGTCAGCAGGGCACCGGAAGCCACGGTGAGGCGCGCTCCGAGCGGCACCGCTTCGAACTCCGCGAACACGGCGTCAGAGGTGACGCACGTGAGGTGGGGGCCCGTCGGGATCGGATCCCCGCCGCGAAGGACGCCGCACGGCAGATCCGCCGCCGGAAGCCCGACCTGGTCCGTGACGAACGCGAGCTGGTCAGTGGTGAGTGTCGCGCCGAACCGGATCACGGCGAACAGCAGCCACACCATGGCGATCCAGGCGGACGCGGCGTGCGTGACGTCGAGCGCGATCGTCCGGCTGCCGCGACGCCGTCCGCGGAAGATCACGACGACGGCGACAACGACGAGGGCTCCGACCGCGATCGCCAGCCAGGTCAGCGTCTCGCCGATCGTTGCGCCGCCGATGCTCACACCAGCCCCTCCGTATCCTTCTGGATCCGTCGGCCCGCGCCGATCACGTAGGCGATCGTGATGAGCACGATCGGCACGACGAAGACGCGCAGGAAGTCGACGTCGAGGGAGAACGTCTCGCCGTCGAGACGGGAGGTGATCGCCATCGCCCCCGCGTGCCGCGTCGCGAGCGAGACGCTCTGCAGGATGAGGTAGCCGAGCCCGCCGGCCGTGAGCAGCATCGGCAGGCGGCGGGGGAAGGGGATCCGACGCGCCACGCAGCCGAAGAACACCGCGAGGCAGCCGATCAGCACGGCCCACGACAGTGCGCCCGAGACCTGGGCGATGATGAGCAGCGCGCGCTCGCCGCCTTCGATCGACGACAGGGTGACGTCCGCCGCGGTGGCAGTGGCTTCGTCGCCGAACCCGTCGATGGGGATCCCGTGAACGGCGAGCGAGACGACGAGCGGTGGCCCCGCGGCGATCTCGATCACGTGCCACGCGGCCACGGCGATCTCGATCGCCACCAGCACCACCAGCACGACGATGACCCCCCACAGAGCGATGCGGTCGCTCTTCTTCATCGTTCCCGCGTCGGGTGTCTCGCGCACCCATTCGAATGCTCGTCCCAAGAGTTCCTCCCGAAGTTTCACGATAAACGATAACAATGAATATCGTTAAGTCAATGGCCTCGTGCACGACTACGGCAGAATCTGCTCGGCCCGTTCGCCAAGCCCCGCACTCCCCCCGGCCCGACCCCGCGGATCCGAAAAACTGCCGTAGTTGTGCGTCGCGAGGGTCGGCATACCTCGGCCTTGGGTCAAGGCGACTGCGTCGCGGGGCCGTCAAGAACCGGATATGCCCACGGCGAACACGGCTCCCTCCCCCATCGCCGCTGACTAGCGTGGGATCACGGCGCGTTCCGCGTGCCGCCGAACCGTCCAGCGCCCGGAGGAGTGACATGTTCGAGAGATTCACCGACCGCGCCCGCCGCGTTGTCGTCCTCGCCCAAGAAGAGGCGAAGATGCTCAACCACAACTACATCGGCACGGAGCACATTCTGCTCGGCCTGATCCACGAAGGGGAGGGAGTCGCAGCGAAGGCGCTGGAGTCGCTCGACATCTCCCTCGATGCCGTCCGCGAGCAGGTGCAGGACATCATCGGCCAGGGCCAGCAGCAGCCCACCGGCCACATCCCCTTCACGCCCCGCGCGAAGAAGGTGCTTGAGCTCAGCCTCCGCGAGGCCCTGCAGCTCGGCCACAACTACATCGGCACGGAGCACATCCTCCTCGGCCTCATCCGCGAGGGCGAGGGCGTCGCCGCGCAGGTGCTGGTCAAGCTCGGCGCCGACCTGAACAAGGTGCGCCAGCAGGTCATCCAGCTGCTCAGCGGCTACCAGGGCAAGGAGCCCGTGGGCGTGTCCTCCAGCGGCCAGGAGCAGCAGGAGTCCGGCGGCAAGGGCGGATCCCAGGTGCTCGACCAGTTCGGCCGCAACCTCACGCAGGCCGCGCGCGACAACCAACTCGACCCCGTCATCGGGCGCGAGAAGGAGATCGAGCGCGTGATGCAGATCCTGTCGCGCCGCTCGAAGAACAACCCCGTCCTGATCGGTGAGCCCGGCGTGGGCAAGACCGCCGTCGTCGAGGGGCTCGCGCAGGCCGTCGTCAAGGGCGATGTTCCCGAGACGCTGAAGGACAAGCAGGTCTACTCGCTCGACCTCGGCTCGCTCATCGCCGGATCCCGCTACCGCGGTGACTTCGAGGAGCGCCTCAAGAAGGTCACCAAGGAGATCCGCACCCGCGGCGACATCATCGTCTTCATCGACGAGATCCACACGCTCGTGGGCGCGGGCGCAGCTGAGGGCGCGATCGACGCCGCCAGCATCCTGAAGCCGCTCCTCGCGCGCGGCGAGCTGCAGACGATCGGTGCGACGACTCTCGACGAGTACCGCAAGCACTTCGAGAAGGACGCGGCCCTCGAGCGTCGCTTCCAGCCGATCCAGGTCAACGAGCCCGCGCTGCCCCACGCGATCAACATCCTCAAGGGCCTGCGCGACCACTACGAGGCCTTCCACAAGGTGCAGATCACCGACGGCGCGATCGTCGCTGCCGCGAACCTCGCCGACCGCTACGTGCAGGACCGCTTCCTGCCGGACAAGGCGATCGACCTGATCGACGAGGCGGGCGCCCGCCTGCGGCTCTCGATCCTCTCGAGCCCGCCCGAGCTGCGCGAGTTCGACGAGAAGATCGCGAAGGTGCGCGAGCAGAAGGAACAGGCCTCCGAGGAGCAGGACTTCGAGAAGGCCGCCGCCCTGCGCGACGAGGAGAAGCAGCTGCTCGGTGAGCGTCTGCGCCTCGAGAAGCAGTGGCGCGCGGGCGACGTCGAGTCCAACGAGGTCGTCGACGAGGGCCTGATCGCCGAGGTGCTCGCGCAGGCCACGGGGATCCCGGTCTTCAAGCTCACCGAGGAGGAGTCGAGTCGCCTCGTCTTCATGGAGCGCGCGCTGCACGAGCGCGTCATCGGCCAGGAGGAAGCCATCACGGCCCTCGCGCGGACGATCCGTCGTCAGCGTGCCGGCCTGAAGGATCCGAAGCGCCCCTCGGGGTCGTTCATCTTCGCCGGACCCACGGGCGTCGGCAAGACGGAGCTCGCGAAGGCACTCGCCGAGTTCCTGTTCGACGACGAGGACGCCCTCATCTCGCTCGACATGAGTGAGTTCGGCGAGAAGCACACGGTGTCGCGCCTCTTCGGCGCCCCTCCTGGCTTCGTCGGATTCGAAGAGGGTGGCCAGCTCACCGAGAAGGTGCGGCGCAAGCCGTTCTCGGTCGTACTCTTCGACGAGATCGAGAAGGCTCACCCGGACATCTTCAACTCGCTGCTGCAGATCCTCGAGGAGGGTCGTCTGACCGACGGTCAGGGCCGCGTCGTCGACTTCAAGAACACCGTGATCATCATGACCACGAACCTCGGTTCGTCGGCGATCGCCGGTGGCCCCGTCGGCTTCCAGATCGAGGGCAACGAGAAGACGAGCTACGAGCGGATGAAGGGCAAGGTCGACGAAGAGCTCAAGCGGCACTTCAAGCCCGAGTTCCTCAACCGCGTGGACGACGTCATCGTCTTCCCGCAGCTGAAGAAGAGCGAGCTGCTGCAGATCGTCGATCTGTTCACGAAGCGCCTCGCCGAGCGTCTGCTCGACCGCGACATGTCGATCGAGCTGTCGCAGGCCGCCAAGGAGCGCCTCATCGACGTCGGGTTCGACCCCGCGCTCGGTGCGCGCCCGTTGCGCCGGGCCATGCAGCGCGAGATCGAGGATCGTCTCAGCGAGTCGATGCTCTCCGGTCAGCTCGAGTCGGGGCACCACATCAAGGTCGACTTCGTCGACGGCGAGTTCGTGTTCCACAATGAGCCGCGCGGTGAGAAGCTCTCGGTCGGTGTGAACACCGGCAGCGGCGACAAGATC
>JAJYSF010000155.1 GCA_021793715.1 Actinomycetes bacterium | reverse complement strand
GCCGATAGTAGTTCGACATGTGACGCAGCAGCTGGCGCGGCCGCCACTTGCCGTGGTCGCTCGACGCCTGCAGCACGATGCCGATCTGCGAGCGCCATCCGTCGTCGCCGTGCGCGGGGTCCGCGCTCTCGGCGCTCCGGACTCATCCTGCCCGCGACCCGAACCGCCCACAAGGTCGTGTCTCGCGTTGTGGTCTACCCGAACGCCTTGTCGAAGCCGAGGCTGCGTGCGATGATGCCGAGTTGAACCTCGGTCGATCCCTCGCCCAGCGTGAGGATCCGAGCGTCCCGGTAGTGCCTGGCCACGGGATTGACGTTGAGGAAGCCGTAGCCACCCCAGATCTGCGTCGCGTCGTTCGCGTTCGCGACCGCCGCCTCCGAGGCGATGAGCTTCGCCAGGGACGCCTCCTTCGTGAACGGCATCCCCGCGTCGATGCGGTGCGCGGCATCGTGCATGACCGCGCGTGCCGCCGCGACGCGCGACTGCATGCGGGCGAGCGTGAACGCGATGTGCTGGTTGTCGCCGATGGCCTTGCCGAAGACGCGGCGCCGCTTCGCGTAGTCGACCGCTTCCTCCAAGCAGCCCTGTGCGGCGCCGACGCACAGCGCGGCGAACGCGACACGCCCCTCGTCCAGGACGCTGAGGAAGTTCGCAAAGCCGCGGCCGCGTTCCCCGAGCAGGTTCTCCTCCGGCACGCGGACTCCGTCGAAGACGAGCGGGTGGGTGTCGGAGGTGTGCCAGCCGACCTTGTCGTAGGCGGGAAGAGCGGTGAACCCCTCGATCGGGACCGGCACGATGATCGTCGACAGTTCGGGCGCGACGGATCCATCCGGTCCGACGCGCTCGCCCGTGACCGCCGTCACCGTGACCATGTTCGTGATCGGCGTCCCTGAGTTCGTGATGAACTGCTTCGTGCCGTCGATCGTCCACCACCCGTCCGCGAGGGTGGCCGTGGTCTTGGTGCCGCCCGCATCGGACCCGGCCTCGGCCTCCGTGAGACCGAACGCCGCGAGGTTCTCGCCACGTGCCAACGGCGGCAAGTAGGTGTCCTTCTGCTCCTCCGTGCCGAAGCGATACACGGGCATCGCGCCGAGCCCGAGGCCTGCCTCGAGCGTCACGGCGATCGACTGGTCGACCCGCGCGAGCTGCTCGACCGCGACGCAGAGGTGCAGGTAGCTCTTGCCCTGTCCGTCGTATCGCTGCGGAAGCGGCAGACCGAACAGCCCCATCTCGCCCATCTGATGGATGATCTCGATCGGCAGACGGCGCTCGGTGTCGTACTCGTATGCGGCGGGCGCGACGACGTCGTCGGCGAACGCGCGCACGCGGCGCGCGAGCTCCTGCAGATCCGGCTCCAGCATCTCGGTGCCTTCGACAACGGCCGGGGCGGGAACGGTGATGGACATGGGTGCTCCTTCACTTCTTACGGGCTTGTGGCCCCGTGGCGGGTGCGCGCGAGGATCCGGCGTGCGTGCACGAGGACAGGTTCGTCGACCATCGCGCCCTCGAAGCGGAACGCACCGCCGCGGTCGGTCGCCGCCGCGAGGACCCGAGCGGCCCACTCCACGCTCTCGTCGGTCGGTCGGAACGCCTCGCGGATCGGCGCCACGTGCGCGGGGTGGATCGCGGCCTTCGCGCCGAACCCGCTCGCGGCGGCATCGGTCGCCTCCGCCAGGCAGCCGGCGAGGTCGGCGATGTCGGTGCGGATCGCGTCGATCGCGACCTTGCCGTGCGCGGCGGCCGCCAGCAGCACCCGCGAGCGCGCATGCATCGCGACCGACCGGTACGCACCGGTGGCATCGCGGCTGGAGGTGCCGCCGAGCGAGGCGACGAGGTCCTCCGCGCCCCACATCAGTGCGACGACCCGCGGATCCGCGGCGATCTCGTCGGACCCGACGACGCCGCGCGCGGTTTCGCAGAGGGCGACGACCTCGAGGTCGCCGAGACCCGCGACATCGGCCGCGGATTCGGCCTTCGGCACCATCACGGTCCGGTAGGGCGAACGTGCGACCGCAGCCAGATCCGCGTCTCGTTCTCCGCCCGGGTTCACGCGCACGATGGTGCGTGACGGATCCAGGCGCGACTGCGCGATCGCATCGCGCGCGGCGGCCTTGGCGCCGGCTGCGACGCCGTCCTCGAGATCGAGGATGACGGCGTCGGCGCGCGCGGCGGCCTTCTCGAAACGCTCGGGGCGGTCACCGGGACAGAACAGCAGCGCTGGCCCCATGTCGAAGCTCACGCCGGCCTCCCCTGCATCAGGACGGCGCGGACGGCGCGCACGACGACCTCGCCATGGTGGTTGCGCCCGGTGTGCTCGAGGGTCACGATCCCCTGGCCGGGCCGCGACGACGACGGGCGCTTGTCGACGACCCGACTCTCTCCGTAGAGCGTGTCCCCGTGCCGCATCGGCGCAGGGAAGCTCACCTCCGAGAGGCCGAGATTCGCCACGATCGTGCCGTTCGTGAGCTGACTCGTCGACATGCCGACGATGGTCGCGAGCGTGAACATCGAGTTCACGAGCCGCTCGCCGAACTCCGTCTGCTCGGCCCAGTGCGCGTCGAGGTGCAGCGCCTGAGTGTTCATCGTCATAGTGGTGAACAGCACGTCGTCGGCCTCGGTCACGGTGCGCCCGGGTCGGTGTTCGTAGATGACGCCCACCTCGAACTCCTCGAACCACAGCCCGCGCTGGGTGATGCGCTTCTCCGTCACGATTCCTCGCTCTCCTGCACGACTGCGACGTCCTGGCCGCGCGACACCCGGTCGCCGACCCGCACGTCGATGCTCACGATTCCCGCAACGGGGGCGCGCAGCACGTGCTCCATCTTCATCGCCTCAATGCTCACGAGCGCGTCGCCGGCGACCACCTCGTCGCCGTCCGCCGCGTGCACCGCGACGACCGTCCCCGGCATGGGCGACGCGAGCGCAGGGTCCTGCCCCGCGCGGCCGCGACGCGCATTCCGCGCTTCCTCGACGAACCAGGTGCCGTCCGCGGTCGACAGCCAGACCCCGCCGGAAACGACGGCAACCGCAGGGGGATCGGCGAGCAGCCGGCTCTGCGACGTCCCGCGCTCGCGCGCGACGCGCACGGCGACAGACCTTGTGGCCGCGCCCGCGGGAAGCACCGTGACCGTGGCGACGGTCGCGCCGTCGCGCAGCCGGACGCTCGATCCCACGGCGCCGCCGATCCGCCATCCATCCGGGACCCACGCCCGGGTGCCGCGCGCGCCGTGTTCGATCAGCGCACGACCCGCCTGCGCGAACACATCGTCGGGAACGTCGATACGCGCAAGACGCTCGCCGCGCCGGTCGATGAGGCCCGTGTCGAGCCGACCGGCGCGCACCTCCGGATCCGCGACGAGCGCACGCAGGAAGGCGACGTTGGTCATCATCCCGAGCACGCGCGTGTCGGCCAGGGCGGCATCCAGGTGGTCGAGCGCCTCGCCGCGCGTCGCCGCATGCGCGATCACCTTCGCGAGCATCGGATCGTAATGGCTCGACACGACGTCACCGGACGCTATTCCGGCGTCCACGCGCACACCGTCGCCCTCCGGCCATTCGACGAGCAGCGCCTCACCGCCGGTCGGCGCGAAGCCTGCGACCGGATCCTCCGCGTAGATGCGCGCCTCGATCGCGTGCCCGGTGATCCGCACGTCCTCTTGGGCGAGATCGAGCCGATCCCCTGCGGCGACGCGCAGCTGCTGCTCGACGAGGTCGATGCCCACAACGGCCTCCGTGACGGGGTGTTCGACCTGCAGTCGCGTGTTCATCTCCATGAAGAACGGTTCGTCGGGGTGGTCGTCCGACACGATGAACTCGACGGTGCCCGCGCCGACGTACCCGACCGCACGCGCCGTCTCACAGGCGGCGCGGCCGATCCGTTCGCGCTGGCCCTCCGACAGCAGGGGGCTCGGCGCCTCCTCCACCACCTTCTGGTGCCGGCGCTGCAGGGAGCACTCGCGTTCGCCGAGGTGGATGACGCCGCCGTGCTCGTCCGCGAGGATCTGCACCTCGACGTGGCGTGGATTCGTGACGAATCTCTCCAGGAAGACCGTGTCATCCCCGAAGGCGGCGGTGGACTCTCGGCGAGCCTGGGCGAGCGCATCGGGCAGGCTCGCAGGATCGTCGACCCGGTGCATCCCCTTGCCGCCTCCGCCGAGCGCCGGCTTGATCAGGACGGGGAATCCGACCCGTTCGGCGCCCGCCACGAGCGGCGCGTCG
>JAJYSF010000154.1 GCA_021793715.1 Actinomycetes bacterium | reverse complement strand
AGCAGCCAGGCGGTCGACAGGCCGTCGGTCCACGACGGCAGGAAGCCGAGCGTGATCGTGCCGAGGTCTTCGCCGTCGCCCGACGCACCGTCGTCTCCGGATCCTTCTCCGTCACTGGCGCAGCCAGCGAGCATGAGTCCTCCGGCGAGGCCTGCGGCGATCAGGCCGGTGAGCTTGCGCTTCTTCATCATGATGTGATGTTTCCTTTCCTCCCGTGCCCGAGGGCACCGGTCGTTGGGGATCGTGCCGAGCAGAATCTGCCCGGCGCAAGTGGACGTTCCCACTCAAGTTCGGGTTGGGGTCAGTGCTCAGAGATTGGGGGCCATCGGCTGCTTCGGGCCCGCGGCGTTGGTCAGCTCGGCCTCCGCGCGTGCGGCAGCCGCGTCGGCCCGCGCATCGCGCGTGGCCGCACGTCGACGGCTGAGAGTACCGAGCAGCGAGCCGCGGTACTCGGCGGGGTTGCCGAGCGCGGCCGTGACGCGGTCGAGGAACACTGCGAGGACCACGACGCTCAGGCCAGCTTCGACGCCGAGCGGGATGTTGAGAGTGGAGATCGCCGCGACGACTTCCTTACCGAGGCCGTTAGCGCCGGCCATACCTGCTACGACGGCCATCGAGAGCGCGAGCATGATCACCTGGTTGATGCCGGCCATGATCGTCGGCGTCGCGAGCGGCAGTTGGATCCCGCGAAGGACCTGGCCAGGGGCCGCACCGAACGCCTGTCCGGCCTCGACCGTCTCGCTGTCGACGCCGCGGATGCCCAATTCGGTCATGCGCACGCCGGGCGGCAGCGAAAACAGGATCGTCGCAAACACGCCGGGCACGAAGCCGACGCTGAAGAACGTCACAGCGGGGATCAGGTAGACGAAGGCGGGCATCGTCTGCATGAAGTCGAGCACCGGTTTGACAATTGCGCTGAACGCGTCGTTACGAGCCGCGAGGATGCCGAGCGGCACGGCGATAACGATCGCGATCACGGTGGCGATCAACACGAGCGCGAGCGTGAGCATCGCGTTCTCCCACTGGTCCATGCCGACGACGAGCAGCATCGTAACCACGGTGCCGACTGCGAGCTGCCACGAACGGATGATCCAGCCGATCAGCGCGAGCAAGCCGATGAGTGCCAGCGTGGGCGTCGCGACGAGCGCATTGGCGAGCTCCTCGACGAGGAAGCCGGTGACGACGTTGATGATGTCCAGCAACCACCCGAAGACATCCTTGAACCAGTCGAGAGCGAGGTCGGCCCAATCGCCGATCGGAATGCGGAAGTTCTCGAGCATCAGCGGGCCTCCTCGCTTCCGGCGATATGCGCTTCGACCGGTTCGCCGTCCGCGCTGACCGCAAGCAGTTCATCCACGACGGTGGACGGGACCGGTTGAGCCGGCAGCGTGATCTCCTCGGTGGCGTTCGGGCCCGGGCCCAACGCGGCGAGCAACGTGACGCGAGGGATCACGCCGACGAGCTTGTCGTCGGCGTCGGTGACGGCGACCGCGAGCTTCGACTCGACGGCCGGCACGAACAGGTCCACGAGCACGTCGTCGACATCGACGGACGCGGCGTCGTTTCGGATGATGCCCTCGATCGATCGCTCGCCCTTCCGGACGAGTTTGAGCGCGTCGCGATCCTCGACCGTGCCGATGAGTCGGCGTTCGCGGTTCACGACGTACGCCGCACTGGAGTACGCGTCGCGCATCGTCTTCAGCGCGGCGCGCGGGCCGGAGGTCGACGAGACGACCGCGACCGGGCGCTCCATCACGTTCGACGCCGTGAGCACGCGGGCGCGGTCGACGTCCTGCACGAACTGCTCGACGTAGTCGTTCGCCGGGTCGGTGAGGATGTCCTCCGGCGTGCCGATCTGCACGATGCGCCCGTCGCGCATGACCGCGATGCGGTCGCCGAGGAACATTGCCTCGTTGAGGTCGTGGGTGATGAAGACGATCGTCTTCTGCAGCTTCTGCTGCAGCTCGACCAGTTGCTCTTGCATCTCTCGGCGGATGAGCGGGTCGAGCGCGCTGAACGCCTCGTCCATGAGCATGATGTCCGTGTCAGCGGCGAGGGCGCGGGCGATGCCGACACGCTGCTGCATGCCTCCGGAGAGCTGGCTCGGGAACTTCTCGCCCCATCCGGTCAGCCCGACGAGGTCGAGCATTTCGCGCGCCTTGTCCATGCGCTCGGTCCTGCCCACGCCCTGCAGCTCGAGCGGGTAAGCGACGTTGTCGGCCACCGTGCGGTGGGGCAGCAGCGCGAAGTGCTGGAAGACCATCGAGATGTGGTCGCGTCGAATCTCGCGCAGCTTCTTGTCGGAGATGTCGGTGATCTCCTGGTCGTCGATCGTGATTCGGCCGTCGGTCGCGTCGTGCAGGCCGTTGATCATGCGGATCAGGGTCGACTTGCCGGATCCGGACAGTCCCATCACGACGAAGATCTCACCGCGTCGTACTTCGAACGACGCATCGATCACGGCGGCGGTGACACCGTCGAGGTCGTCGCGGGCGGTTCCGCGCTTCAGTTTGTCGACTGCTTCGTGGATGCGTCGGCCGAAGACCTTGTACAGTCCTTCGGCGCGGACCAGCACCTCATTGGCGTTATCGGTCACGTTCTCCTGCGTCGGGCGCGCCCTCTGACGCAACGCGCGCGCTCGACCCCCGGGTTGGCGGATCGTGGAAGATCATCATCAGCGGCCGTGTCGTACGCGTCACCGCGAGCGGGATGGGGACGTCGGTTGCGTGTCGACATCCCTACAGTCTCAGGATACGCATATCTACATGGGAGTCCTCAAACGAGACCGGCACAAGCGCTCGACGTTATGTAATCGTGAGGGCGGAGCCGCTGCCCCCTGGGATGCGAGAAGATGGAAGGGACCCCGTCGATCAGGAGCCCGCGAATGCCCACACCACTCGGAGCGTCGCTGCGTGACGACTTCCCGTACTTCGCCGCGCACCCCGGCGCGGTCTATCTCGATTCCGCCGCAACGGCGCAGCGCCCGGCCGCCGTCATCGACGCGGAGGCGAACTTCGTGCGCAGAGACTATGCGGCCGTGCATCGCGGATCCTCGATGGCGGTGGGCGAGGCGACCAGCGCTTTCGAAGACGCCAGGGCGCGGGTCGCGTCGTTCGTGGGCGCGGGTGAACGCGAGATCGTGTGGACGCAGAACGCGACCGACGCGCTGAACATCATCGCTCTCGGGATCTCCGACGCCTCCGCCGGACAAGGCGACCCGCGCTTCGTGCTCGAAGCGGGTGATGAGATCCTCGTCACGGAGGCCGAACACCACGCGAACCTCATCCCGTGGCAGCGACTCGCGGCGCGGACCGGTGCGATCCTGAGGTGGGCACCCGTCGATGAGCATGGTGTGTGGACCATCGACGGCATGCGCGAGGCGATGAGCGACCGAACCCGCGTGGTCGCGTTCTCGCACGTGTCGAACGTCACCGGACAGATCGCCCCGGTGGCGGACATCGTCGCCCTCGCGCGCGAGCGCGAGGCGTTCACGGTGCTCGACGCGTGTCAGTCGGTGCCGCACATGCCGGTCGACCTCGCCGAGCTCGGCGTCGACTTCGCGGCGTTCTCGGCGCACAAGATGCTCGGCCCGAATGGCATCGGGGCGCTCTACGGACGTTCTGAGCTGCTCGACGCGCTGCCTCCCGCGCGCACCGGCGGATCCATGATCACGGTCGTCTCGATGACGGAAGCCGAGTTTCTGCCCGCGCCCAACCGGTTCGAGGCGGGCACCCAGCCGGTGAGCCAGGCCGTGGGATTCGGCGCGGCCGTCGACTACCTGACCCGCCTCGATATGTCGGCGCTCGCGTGGCATGAGCACGAGATCGGCGCTGCGCTGGCCGAGGAGATCGCCGCGGTCCCGGGCGTGCGCGTGGTCGGTCCGAGACATGGTGAGACGCGCGCCGCGCTCGTGAGCTTCATTGTCGACGGCGTGCACGCGCACGACGTCGGCCAGTTCCTCGACGACAGGAGCATCACTGTGAGAACAGGACATCACTGCGCACAGCCGTTGCACCGCGCGCTCGGGACCCCGTCCACGACGCGCGCGAGCGCGGGCGCGTACTCGACGCTCGACGATGTCGCCGCGCTCGGTGCTGCGCTCGGTGAGGTACGTGGATTCTTCGGAGCGGACCGATGAGCGGCGGCCTCGAGGCGATGTATCAGGAGCTGATCCTGGATCACGCCAAGACACCGGAGGGGAAGGGCGATCCGTCGCAGCACCCCTTCACGC
>JAJYSF010000153.1 GCA_021793715.1 Actinomycetes bacterium | reverse complement strand
CAACAACTCTCCGAACAACCAAGGTCTGACGATCGTCGGGTATCTGTATCGCCAGGGCATTGAGAAGAACGATATGGGCTTCGCCTCGGCCGTCGGCGTCGTGCTGCTCGTCGTGGTCCTGACCATTAACATCACACAGCTCGCATTGTCGGGCACCTTCCGGAAGGCGGACGTGCGATGACCGACACGCGCGCAAGCATCACCATCGTCGAGGGGGAGCGCCCGAAGCTTCCCTGGGCGATGCGCTGGGCCGGTGGAATCCAGTCGGGGCTGCTGATCCTCATGGCGCTCATCGCGCTGGTCCCGATCATCGCGATCTTCCTCGGTTCCTTTCAGGATGGCGGGACGCTCCTGCGCAGCGGCGTCACCTTCTCCATCGACTTCGGGTCGTTCGATCTCGACAGCTACGAGGTGCTCTTCACCGACTCGGGCGACTACTTCATCTGGTTCTGGAACAGTCTCTGGCTCACGGCCGTGCAGGTCGTGCTCACTCTGCTGGTCAGCTCGTTCGTCTCGTATGGGCTCGCGATGTACGACTTCCGCGGCAAGCAGGCCGTCTTCATCGCCGTCCTCATCGTCATGACGGTGCCGTTCGAGATGATCATGCTCCCGCTGTATGTGCAGATCAACGATTTCTCCCTCGCGGACACCTTCATCGTGATCTTCCTGCCCTTCCTCGCGCACGCGATGACCATCTTCTTCTTCCGCCAGTACTTCCTCGGCGTCCCGTATGAGCTCGTGGAAGCGGGCCGCGTGGACGGGGTGACCGAGTTCGGGATCTTCTTCCGTCTCGTGCTTCCGATTGCCAAGCCGGCCGTTGCGGCGATGGCGATCCTGAACGGCATGCTGTGCTGGAACAACTTCCTCTGGCCGCTGCTCGTGCTGCGCAGCTCGGAGAAGTTCATCCTCCCCATCGGTCTGAACGCGCTGCTCACACCGCACGGCAACAACTACGACCTGCTGATCGTCGGCGCGTTCTTCTCTCTGGTCCCCATCCTCGTGCTCTTCCTCGCCTTCCAGCGCTACTTCGTCGAAGGCATGACCGCTGGCGCGGTCAAAGGATGAGCAATATCCGTCTATCCCTCACACACAGCACGCTCAAAGGAGAACACCATGAACAAACGCAGGATCACTCCGGTCGCGGCGGTCGTCGCGCTCGGGGCCATCACGCTTGCCGGGTGCGGCGGCGGGGGCGAGACGGAGGAAGCCGCGGTCAACGACGACGGCTCGACGGTCGTCGACATGTGGGTCTTCGCTGAGGTCCACGCCGCGTTCTACGAGGCGATGGCCGAAGCCTGGAACGACGAGAACCCGGACAAGGCGATCGACCTCCAGATGACGATCTACCCGTACGAGGACATGCACAACAAGCTGCAGCTCGGCCTGAATGCGGGCGAGGGCCTTCCCGATGTCGTCGACATCGAGGTGAACAAGTTCGCGAACTTCATGCGCGGCGAGAACCCGCCGCTCGTCGACCTCACCGCCGCAACGGAGCCGTACGCCGACGACGTGGTCCAGGCGCGCCTCGACCTGTACTCCAAGGACGGAGCGGTCTACGCCTACCCCACGCACGTGGGCGCGTTCGTCGCCTTCTACAACACCGAGCTGCTCGAGGGCGCGGGAATCGACTACACGACGATCGAGACGTGGACCGACTTCAGCGAGGCCGGACAGGCCTACAACGAAGCCACCGACAAGAACTTCGGGATCGCCGAGACAGGCGTCACGTTCGTCGAGCCGCTGATCACGGCCCAGCTCGGCGGCGAATGGATGGATGACGAGGGCACCCCCCTTGTCAACAGCCCGGAGGCCATCGAGACGATGTCGATGCTGCAGGAGATGCAGGAGGTCGGAGCGATCTCCACCGTCCCCGGCGGCAGCCCCGATGACGAGGAAGCGTTCGGCGCCATCAACGCCGGCGACTACGCGGCCGTCGTGTATCCCGCCTGGTACACCTCGCGTTTCGTCGACTACATGCCGGACCTGGCGGGCAAGGTCGCGATCGCGCCTGCCCCGGTCACCGAGGACGCGGCGGTCAAGACGATCGGCGGTGGCGGCACAGGCACCGCCGTCATCGGCTCATCGCCGGTCGCGGACTTCGCATCGGAGTGGCTGGCGTTCGCCAAGCTCTCGCCCGAGGCGAACGTCGCGGTGTGGGAGGAACTCGGCTTCGACCCGGTGAACATGGCGGTGTGGGAGGACGAAGAGGTCACCCACAACCCCGACAACAAGTTCAACGAGTACTTCCAGACGAACCTGTTCGATGTGCTGAACGAGGTCAAGGGAGACATCGGGCACTGGGAGTCGTTCTCGTGGCCGAACTGGCCGTCGGTGGACAACCTCTTCCGTACGGTGACGCTCAATGAGGTGTTCGAGAACGGCGTGCCCGCTGAGGACGCTCTCGAACAAGCCCAGGTCGATCTCGAGAACGAACTCGGTTAGCACGACCCACACGCCCGCTGGCGGCGCCCATCGCGCGCTGCCAGCGGGCGCATCTTCTCTCCCCCGCCGTCGGCGCGCGTCGACGGAAACTGTCGAAAGGATCCCCTCATGCTGACCGCTTCCGTCACGGTCGACCCCGCCTTCGTCGTCGGGCCCGTGCGCCGGCGAACGTTCGGCTCGTTCGTCGAGCACCTCGGGCGCTGCGTCTACACCGGCATCTTCGAACCGGAGCACCCGTCCGCCGACGCGGATGGCTTTCGGCGCGACGTCATTGACCTCCTGCGTGAGCTCGGCGTGACGACGGTGCGCTACCCGGGAGGCAACTTCGTGTCCGGGTACCGCTGGGAGGACGGGATCGGTCCGGTCGACGAGCGTCCGCGGCGCCCCGAATTGGCGTGGCACTCCACGGAGCCGAACCTCGTTGGCGTCGACGAGTTCATCCGCTGGTGCCGGTCGGCCGGTGTCGAGCCGATGATGGCCGTCAACCTCGGCACGCGAGGGGTGCAGGAGGCGCTCGATCTGCTCGAGTACTGCAACGGTGCGGGGGACACGCACTTCGCGAACCTCCGGCGGGCGAACGGATCCGACGAGCCGTACGACATCAAGATGTGGTGCCTCGGCAACGAGATGGACGGCCCGTGGCAGATCGGTCATAAGACAGCCGAGGAATACGGCCGAATCGCGGCCGAGACCGCGCGCGCGATGCGGATGATGGATCCGGACCTCGTGCTGGTCGCGTGCGGTTCGTCCAAATCCGCCATGCCGACGTTCGGCGAGTGGGAACGGGTCGTGCTGACCGAGTCGTACGAGCACGTCGACATGGTGTCGGCCCACGCCTACTACTACGAGGAGGACGGCGACCTCGCGTCGTTCCTCGCCTCGGCGATCAATATGGACCACTTCATCGACTCGGTCGCGGCGACGTCCGACGCCGTTCGGGCGTCGGGCAAGCACAGCAAGCGGATCGCGATCTCCTTCGACGAGTGGAACGTCTGGTACCAGAAGCGAGCCGAGTCGAAGGTGCCGGAAGGCGACGACTGGCCGGTTGCTCCCGTCCTCCTCGAGGACAAGTACAACGTGGCCGACGCCGTCGTGGTCGGCAACCTGCTGATCTCGCTGCTGCGACACACCGACCGGGTGCACTCCGCGTCGCTCGCGCAGCTGGTGAACGTCATCGCGCCGATCATGACCGAGCCCGGCGGCCGGAGCTGGCGCCAGACGATCTTCCACCCGTTCGCGCTCACCGCGCGGCATGCCGCAGGGGAGGTGCTGCGCCTCGCGATCGATGCGCCGACGCAGGAGACGGCGAAGTTCGGAGCGGTGCCGGTGATCGACGCCGTCGCCACCCACGACCCGGCGTCGGGCGACATCGTAGTGTTCGCCGTGAACCGGGCGACGGGTGAGGACCTCGAGCTCGCTGTCGACGTGCGCGGTGCCAGCGGCCTGCAGCTCGTGGAGGCCGTGACGTTCGCGCACAGCGACCCGATGTGGCAGGCGACGGCTGACGACCCCGACACGGTTCTCCCGAGCGCGAACGACAGCGCCACGATCGCGGGGGAGCGGTTGACCGCGCTGCTCCCGCCCGTGTCGTGGTCGATGCTGCGTCTGTCGCGCGGCTGATCGTGGCGGTGCGCGCGGGGGCTCACCGCAAGCGCGCCCATGCCGTCCCCGCTTGTCGGGGCAGACCAATAACGTGGGGGGCATGCGGATCCTTCACACCTCCGACTGGCACATCGGGCGGTCGTTTCACGGCCACTCCACGCTCGACGCGCTCCGCAGCGTGCTCGACGGTCTCGTGCGCGAGGTGCGCGAGCGCGCGGTC
>JAJYSF010000152.1 GCA_021793715.1 Actinomycetes bacterium | reverse complement strand
ATCTCTGGCTGGCGTGACCGCCGACGCCCGTGACCTCGATGTCAAAGGTGCCGTTGCCGGACATCACGGCGTCGTCGGGGCAGGCGATGCGTCCGAGACCGAGCGCCGGCCAGTTGTGCCACCCGAACACGACATCGACGCCGTCGAGGGCGCCGTCCTCGATCATCGCTTTCGCACCGTGCCCGCCTTCTTCTGCAGGTTGGAACAGCAGCGTCACGGGCCCCGGCAACAGGTGTTCCTGGAGTGCGAGCCACCGCGCCGTGGCGAGGAGCGTTGCCGTGTGGCCGTCGTGTCCGCACGCGTGCATGACCCCCGGATGCGTCGATGCCCACGGCGCGAGCGTGGCTTCTTCGACCGGCATCGCGTCGATGTCGGCGCGCAGCGCCACATGCCGTCCGGGGGCGTTCGGCGCGAGAGTCGCGACGGTGCCGGTCGACGCGCACGCCCGCCACGCGATGCCGATGGTGTCGAGTTCCGCCCGAATCTGGGCCGCAGTGAGGTGTTCGGACCACGCGAGTTCGGGGATCCGGTGGAGGTCATGACGCAGCGCGGACGCAGAGCTGAGGATCTTCTGCCAGGCTCCGACGAGGTCGGTGCCGATGACGTGCGCTGGTGCCAATTCGCCTCCGGTTCCCTGTGCTGTGCGAGGAGCCTATCCCCAACGCCGCGGTTTGTCTGCCCCCCTTCTCCGCCGCGAGTTTCCGGCGCCCTCAGAGGACGGCGACTCCGTAGACTGGGAAGCATGTGGCAGGCCCCTCCAAAGAAGCCGCTCCGGCAACGGATCCGCGAAGCCGGCGGCTTCTATCACTGGTTCAACGCGACGCTGATCCGTCTCGCGGGGCCCCCGCATGTCGGCGTGCGCGCCAAGCCGCTGTGCATGAACTGCGGCCGCCAGAAGAACGACCATCTGCTCATCGGCGGCGAGGTCCACTGCCCTGACGGCGCACGCGCCTGACTCACGGCGGCGACCGCCCTCACACGTCCTCGGGTGAGATATCCCCTTCGCCGTCCTCGCCCATCTCGGCGAGGAGGATCTCGTCGCCCTGGCTCTCCGGCTGCGGCTCGACGCCGTGGGGCTCGCTGCCGGGGATCACGTCGTCCGCGGCGGCGAACTCGTCCGGGTCTCTTCCCGTCGCCGTCGTGGCGTCAAGTTCCTCTTGTGCGGCGCGTTCTTCGACGGCCTCGGTGCGCTCCCACTCGGCCTGCGCAGGGTCCTCCACGGTGCCGTCGGGCGCGGTGGCCTCGGCGTCATCGACCCCTCGGTCCTCGTTGCCAGCATCGCTCGTCGATCGCATGATTGCTCCTTCCACGGCGGTGGCGGAGATCCACCGCTCGCGCTCGATTCTTCCGGCCGACGCGCGTGGTGTTGAGGGGGTTGCGGGCGGCGTCCGCGCGGGATACCGTCACGCTCCGGCGGCCTGGACGTTAGCGAGCGGTCAGCCCGAAATCAACCCCGTCGCGCGCGCTGGCGCGCGACGCCTAACCTGCCGAGCAGAACCAACGATGAGAGGATCGACGACCATGTCTGACCGCGATTCCACTCCCGAGAGCCACCGCTTCGACGACGTCGTGCACGGCGCGGCCGGGCACCCGAGCCAGGCGGAAGGCGAAGACCCTGAGCGCGAGTCTCAGGCGCAGGACGCGCGCCCGGCAGGACATCCGTCGCAGGCCGAGGGGGATGACGACACCCCCGAGTCCGCCGACGGACTCCCGGAGACGACCGACGACGACGGGCTCCCCGTCGACAACCCGTCGGGCTGACACCTCGCGAGCGGCGGACACCCTCGACGGCTGTCACACCCGCGACGAAGCCCAGCCCTCCGGCCCCGCGGATCCCGCGCGATATTCCTCGAGCGGGACCTCGTCGCGATCCCATGCGCGGCGGACGGGCTCGACGATGCGCCAGCATCGCTCGGCCGAATCCGCTCGGACGGACAGGGTCACGTCGCGCTCCAGAATCTCGCCGAGCACCTCGGTGTAGGCGTACAGCTCCTCGTCGCCGGGTTCGATGCGGAGTGTCTCCCGCTCGAGGGCGAACAGGCCGTCCTCTCCGCTGTTGACATTCAGTTCAAGCGACATGGTCTCCGGTCCGAGCCCGAACCGGAGGGTGCCGCCGTCGCGCGGCGTACCCGACAGCCCCGGCGGCAGGTGGCGCACAGGAGCGAACGTGACGACGATCTCGGCGCGATTCTCGCCCAGCGCCTTGCCTGAGCGCAGCGTGAACGGCACACCGGCCCAGCGTGCCGTGCGCACCTCGCAGACAATCTCGGCGAGGGTCTCCGTCTCACGGCCGGCGTCGACGCCGGGCTCGTCGACGTACGCCGGCAGTTCGCGTCCGTCGATACGTCCCGCCGTGTACCGCGCGCGACGGGACGACGTCGCCGGATCGTCGCGCCAGAGACGCGTCGCACGCAGCGCCTGCGCCTTCGCGTCTCGCAGATCGCGTTCGTCAAGGGTGGCGGGTGGCTCCATTGCGAGCACCGCGAGGACCTGCAGCAGATGGCTCTGCAGCATGTCGTCCATCGCACCCGCGTGGTCGTAGTAGCGGGCGCGGTTCTCGAGTCCCAGCGTCTCGTCGAACCGCACAAGCACCGACGCGACGTGCTCCGCCGACCACACCGGCTCGATGGCGCGATTCGCGAACCGCACGCCGAGCAGTTTGAGCAACGTGGCGCGTCCGAGGAAGTGGTCGACGCGGAAGATCCGCTCCTCCGGCACGAGCGTCTGCAGCAGGGCGTTGAGCCGGCGCGCGCTGTCCTCGTCACCGCCGAAGGGCTTCTCGAGCGCCAGCACGGTCTCCTCGGGCAGCTCGATGTCGCGCATCGCCCCGCATGCCTCCTCGGCCACCGCGGGCGGGAGTGCGAAATAGACCACGAGCGCACCGTCAACCGGTTCGATCAATCGCCGCAGGTCGTCGGCGCGCGTGACGTCGGCCCTGGCGTAGGTCGTATCCGCGATGCGGTGCGCCCCGCTGCCGCGCCCCATCGTTTCGAACGCGTCGCGCACGACCGCGCGCCACCGCTCGGTGGACCAGTCGTCGGTACCGGCGCCGACCAGGTCGAGCTCCAGCTCGGGTTGTCGCTCGAGCAGCTGCGCCAGCGCCGGGAGGAGGAGGCGACTCGTCAGGTCGCCGGATGCACCGAGGATGAGAAGAGTCGTGCGGGTCATGCCGTCACGCTATTCAGCGACCCCGCTGGCGCCAACCCCCTTGCGTCTTACGGCACTGTGCGGGTGATGTCCCCCCCTTGTCGCGTGACGCCGCCCGCAGTGAATGTAGCGCGAGACGACGTTCCCCGACAGGAGAGGGCATGCACACGCGCAACCAGCACGACGAGTCCGACACGAGCGCCGACGGGGCGTCTGGCGGATCCGACAAGCAGGGCGCAGATCTCATCGTCGAACGGCTGCGCGCCTGGGGAACCGAGCGGATCTACGGATACGCTGGCGACGGCAACAACCCGCTGCTCGGTGCTCTTCGCCGCGCGTTTCGTTCCGCACTGTCGCGGGGTTCGCGGTGCCGAAGACGCGGTTCTCCGTCTCGCCGACCACCTCGGCGCCGGCGTCGCGACGAGCCTGCTCGGCAAGCCCTATGTCGATGAATCGCATCCCCTCGCGGCGGGAACGATGGGCCACCTGGGCACAACGGCTTCCGCCGGAGTGCTGCAGGGCTGCGACACGCTGCTCATCATCGGTTCCAACGACCCGTGGACGGAGTTCTATCCGCCGCCCGGGCAGGCGCGCGCCGTGCAGATCGACACGGGTCCGGCCGTCATCGCGAACCGCTACCCCGTCGAGGTCGGGCTGGCGGGCGACAGCGGGACAGCGATCGACGCCCTCATGAGCCGCCTGCGACCACGGGGCCGGACGCCGTGGCGGGAGGAGGTCGAGCGCCTCGTGCGCAGCTGGCGTGACGTGGCGCGCGAGCGCGCCGAGATCGACGCGATGCGCACGGGCCTGGAAGCCGAGGGGGACGCCGGCGCACACGGGTTGCGACTGCTCGACCTCTACGCGCAGATCGAGGACGCCCATGGGTGAGGAGGATCGCCGAGCCGTGTCGCGCGACGATCCTCGCCCGCGTCAGACCGCGGGGAACGGCGCCTCGCGCAACAGGCGCGCGAGATGCGCCGCGTTCGATGCGGCTGTCTTCACGGTCGAGTCGACCGGATCCGGAACCTGCGAGAGGTCCTTGAAATCGTTGCCGCTCATCGCCTCGCCGTTCCAGTACACGCCGCTCTGCGCGGGGATCGTGAACCCCACGTCGGTC
>JAJYSF010000151.1:360-4296 GCA_021793715.1 Actinomycetes bacterium | reverse complement strand
TCAAGCCCGATTCCACGACGTGGAAGTGGCCGCCCGAGCACCCGGAGCCGATAGCCGAGGACGTCACGTTCGCGGACGACCTCGGATCCGCGGACGTCGCCGTCGCGTTCGTCGACACCTCGGCCCAGGTCGACGAGGTGATGACGGCGCATCGCGGCGCGCTCGCCGCGACGCGGGTCGTCTGGTTCGTCTACGCCAAGGGCGGCGCCTCCAGCGTCAATCGCGACACACTCTGGAAACAGGTCGCCGGGTACGGGTGGAAGGCCGTGGCGAACGTGTCGTACAGCGACGCGCTGTCGGCAGTCCGCGTGCGCCCACTGAAGCCGGGGGAACCAACCGCCGCCTGATTGCGGCCGCGATCGATCGCGCCGTCGAGGGTGCGTACTCACACAACCGTATGTAGTATGTCTGCTACATATTGTTGTGACTATCTAGCGAGGTGAATAGTGAGTACTGCACCGTCAACGCCGCACGGCGCGCCGATCATCTCGGTGTCCGACTTGCGGATGCGTTACGGCGACAAGGTCGTGCTCGACGGCGTCGATCTCGAGATCCGGCGCGACGAGATCGTCGCGATGCTCGGCCCGAACGGTGCCGGCAAGAGCACGACGATCGAGATCCTCGAGGGCTTCCGGAGGCCCACCGCCGGCACCGTCTCGGTGCTGGGCGCGGACCCCGCGCACGGCGACGACGGATGGCGCTCGCAGATCGGCATCGTGCTGCAGGCGTCGAGCGACCACGGCAAGTGGCGGCCGCGCCAGCTGCTGCGTCACATGTCGAACTACTATCGGCCGTATGTCGACCCCTGGCCCGTGGACGATCTCCTCGATGTCGTCGGCCTGACCGAGCAGGCGAACCAGAAGCTGCAGTCCCTCTCGGGCGGTCAGCGTCGGCGCCTGGATGTCGCGCTCGCCGTCATCGGTCGGCCGTCCCTGCTCTTCCTCGACGAGCCGACGACCGGCTTCGATCCGCGAGCCCGTCGTGACTTCCACGACCTCGTGCATCGTCTGAGCGACATCGACGGCGTGACGATCATGCTCACGACGCACGACCTCGCCGAGGCGGAGGCACTCGCGAGCCGCATCGTGATTCTCGCGGGCGGACGCATCATCGCCGACGGCTCGCCGCTCGAGCTGACCAGCTCGGTCGCGCGCACGGCGGAGATCAGCTGGCTCTCCGGGGGACAACGACACCTGCACGCCGCGGAGGGCTCGACGCAGTTCGTCCGCGACCTTCTGACGCACGATGACTCCGTCCAAGACCTGCAGATCCGCCGGGCAACCCTCGAGGATGCCTACCTCTCGCTGGTCGAGGAGTTCGAAGCCGGGCGAGAAGTGTCCACGACGCAATTCGAGGAGGTCGAGTCATGACCGACGTGATCGAGCGGCGCGCGCCGCGCAGCAACCCCACAGTGAACGCCTACCGCACCGGGCTTCGTCGCGGCCTCACGTCGGCGCGCATCCAACTGACGAGTCCCGGCGAGATCTTCGGCACGCTCGTGATGATGGGCATCATGATCACCGTGCTGGTGATGATGTCGAGCGGGGATTTCGCGGGCGCCGGTGTGGACCTCGGATCGATGGGCCTGCCGGGCGTGATCGCGATGTCGGTGCTGTTCGGCAGCACGATGGGCATCGTCGGCGTGCTCTCCATGGATCGCACGAACGGCACACTTCTGCGGTCGAAATCGGTTCCGGGCGGGACGACGGGCTACCTGGTCGGGGAGATGGCCGCGAACATCCTCACGAATCTCGCATCGGCGGTGCTGATGCTCATCGTCGGACTCATCGTGTTCGACGGGCTGGAGTTCGCATCGCCGTTGCGGTGGGCGCTCTTCGCGGCCGTACTCGTGCTGGGAATGGCGTCGACGCTGGCGATCGGTGCGGTGCTGGGCGCGCTCATCTCGAATCCGAAGCACATGGGGCTTGTGATGCTTCCTGTCATGGGGCTCATCGGGATCTCGGGCATTTTCTATCCCCTCGTCGCGCTGCCCGGATGGGTTCAGGGCATCGCGCAGGTGTTCCCGTTGTACTGGTACGGCCTCGGACTGCGCGCCTCGCTGCTGCCCGGTGAGACGGCCGCGGTCGAGGTCGCCGGATCCTGGCGTCTCGAGTGGGTCTTCGTCGTGCTGGCCGCCTGGGCGATCGTCGGGCTGGCGCTCGCACCGAAGCTGCTGAGCCGGATGGCGCGCCGGGAGTCGGGCTCGACGCTCGCCGCGCGACGTCGCGATGTGCAGCAGCAGTGGGGGGTGTAACGCGGCGTGGCCGAGAGCGTGCACAACCGCATCGCGATGCTGCGCGCCGAGCGCAAGGTGTCGCGCCGCGAGCTCGCGGAGGCGCTCGACGTGCACTATCAGACCGTCGGGTACCTCGAGCGCGGGGAATACAGCCCGAGCCTCTACCTGGCCCTTCGGATCGCGGCGTACTTCGAGGTCCCGGTGGAGGTGCTGTTCTCGACCGAGCCGTTTCCCCGTATCGGGTAACCGGGGCGCGGGTCGGCGAGTGAGGGTCACCTAACTAAATCCGTGGGAGGATGAGGGGCATGTCATCACCGAAGAAGCCGCGCCGCCAGTACACGTTCCAGGTCGTCAAGAGCGTGTGGCTGTCTCCGCACATGGTGCGTGTCGTCATCGGCGGTGACGAGTTCGATGAGTTCGCCGACGCCGCGGCAGAGCGACACAGCACCGACCTCTACATCAAGATGCTGTTCGCGAAGCCCGAACTCGGCCTCACCCCGCCATACGATCTCGACGCGCTCCGTGCCGAGCTGGCGTCGGATGACATGCCGAGTCAGCGCACCTACACCGTGCGGAGCATCGACCGCGACGCGCGCACGATCGCGATCGACTTCGTCGTACACGGCGATGAGGGAGTCGCCGGCCCCTGGGCGGCAACAGCGGCGCCGGGTGACTGGGTGTGCTTCTCCGGGCCCGGCGGAAACTACACGCCGAGCCCCGACGCCGACGAGCACCTGTTCTTCGGCGACGACGCCGCGCTTCCCGCGATCGCGGCGGCGATCGAATCGCTGCACGTCGACGCCCGCGGACTCGCGCTCATCGAAGTCGGATCCCCCGACGACGAGATCCCGTTCGCAGCGCCCGCGGGCGTCGAGGTGCGCTGGCTTCACCGCGACGGCGCGCCGCACGGATCCGTGCTCGTCGCGGCCGTCGAAGCGCTCGCCGCGCCGACGGCGAACGTCGACGTCTTCGCGCACGGTGAGCGCGGCGCGATGAAGCGGCTTCGTCCGCTACTCCACAAGGAGTGGGGGATCGACCGCTCCGTCCTGTCGCTGTCGGCGTACTGGGCCGCGGGGCGCGTCGAAGACGCGTTCCAGGCCGAGAAGCGCGAGCCGATCGGCCAGATCTTCGACCCGGAACCCGGCGACGCCGCGCGCCGAGCCTGATGACGCGAGCGCGAATCGCTCGGATGCGGCCCGCCGCGCAGGGACGTCCCGGCTCGTCCCGGTAGCGTGGCATCCATGCCCGAAGAGAGTCTTGCCGAGGTCGCGCGCATCGCACGCGACCTCATCCGCATCGACACCACCAACTACGGGGGCGGCAGGGCCAAGGGCGAGCGCGAGGCCGCCGAATACGTCGGTGCGTATCTCGAATCTCTCGGCCTCGAGCCCCACTATTACGAGGCGTTCCCGCGTCGCACGAACGTGATGGCGCGCGTGGCGGGCATCGACCCGACTCGCCCCGCGCTCGTGCTGCACGGACACCTCGACGTCGTGCCCGCGATCGCCGAGGACTGGTCGGTCGATCCGTTCGCCGGCGAGATCATCGACGGCATGCTGTGGGGCCGCGGCGCGGTCGACATGAAGAACATGGACGCGATGATCCTCACCGCAGTGGCCGGTATGCTCCGTGCCGGCGAGCGGCCGCGCCGTGATCTGATCCTGGTCTTCTTCGCCGACGAAGAGAATGGCGGCGTCGAG
>JAJYSF010000151.1:0-350 GCA_021793715.1 Actinomycetes bacterium | reverse complement strand
GATTCGTCCAGGTCGTCCGGCACCGCCCCGAATGGTTCCGCGGCGCGACCGAGGCGATCAGCGAGGTCGGCGGGTACTCCATCCCCGTCGGCGACAAGTCGGCATACCTGCTGCAAGTCGGCGAGAAGGCGCTGATGTGGATCACGCTTCGCGCGCGCGGGCAGGCGGGCCACGGCAGCCGCCTGCATGCCGACAACGCCGTGACCCGGCTGGCGCGAGCGGTTGAGCGGATCGGCTCGCGCACCTGGCCGGTCGAGCTCACAGACACGACGCGGGCGCTCCTCGACGGGATGCGCGGGATCTGCGGATCCGAAGCCGAAGACCCCGACGAGATCGCGGCGATGGCGGGT
>JAJYSF010000150.1 GCA_021793715.1 Actinomycetes bacterium | reverse complement strand
ATCCTTGTTCATGAAGTGCGCGGCCACGAACCCGCCCACGATGCCGAGCAGGAACCACAGGAGCTTCTTCATACGTGCATCCTATCCGTCGTGCCCGCTCGCGCGCTGACGGTGCGGCACCGAGTAGCCCGACCGCGCTCGAAGATTCGTTCGAATGCGAGTGGTGCCTCGTAGCGTTGACATATGGACGCCGAACGCATCACGTGAAAGCTCGAGGGATTGGATCCCCGGCAGCGTGAGCGCGCGCGGGTCCTCGTCGACGAAGTCGTGGAGTGCGATCGCGCGATCGCTCGCGCCGAAGGAAAGAAGGCTCTCGTGCTGGCGGAGCTGGCAGAGCTGGCAGAGCTGGCAGAGATCGCGCATGCGCGACCGGCGGGGTGAGCGCCGCAAGCGAAGGTGGCGCCGCGGACCAAGGCGACAACTCGGCGGTGACGACGTCCGCGGTCGCGACGACCGACCTCCGGACGACCGACAAGCTCCGTGTCGACATCCTCACCGATTTGATCCTGACGTCCTCCCCCACAGCCCACGAGCTGCACGCGAGCGGAACAGGCGCTGCGCTCGCGCAGGTGAACGCAACGGTGCAGGTGACCATCCCGGTCGATCAGATCATCGATCCGAGCGACGGCATCAGCTGGATCGACGAGGGCGGGCTCATCTCCCCGACCACTGCGCGGAATGTCGCGGGACGCGTGGCGGGCTGGGAACGGCTCTTCTACCGACCTGAGACGGGCGTCATCGAACACGTCGATCATTACCGACCATCGGCGGGACAAAGACGTGCGCTGATCGGGCGCGACGTCACCTGCCGGTTTCCCGGCTGCACCACGCCCGCACGCCGCAGCGACGTCGACCATACGCACGACTATGCTCGCGGCGGCCCAACGACGCTCGCCAACCTCGCGCACCTCTGCGAGAGCCACCACATGATGAAACACCAGTCCGGGTGGTCTGTCCGACAGAAGGCGTACGGAGTCATGGAGTGGACGAGTCCGACCGGGCGCACATACGAAGACGAACCCGCGAGTCGCGTGTTTTTCCGCCCGGTGGCCGGCCGCGACGATGATGACCCGCCATGGGCAACGTGAACGGCAACGCAGACGCGAAGACCAGCACGGTGAGCGCACGGGCAGGTCACCGTTTCAAGCCGCGCCAGAGTGCCGCCCATTGTTCGGCCGTCAGGTCCCGCGGCAACCGGCGGGCGTCCACGCCCGCTTCACCGAGCGCACGCCTCGCATGCGCTCGATCGACGCCCTTCGCGTTCTGAAGGATGCGCTCGAGGGAGTCGCCGCGTCCCGTGAACGCCGCTTTCACGAATCGTGAGTACGGCGAGCGGTCACTCATCGGTATGAGGCTTTGGTGTCTCCGACGGATGTGAAGGAGGCCGCCGTCGACGCTCGGTCGCGGCGCGAACGCCCACGACGGGACACGGTCGTGCAGGGTGAACGAGAACCACGGCGCGGTCTGCGCAGTCATCATCGTGCGTCCACCGACCCCGGCACGCTTGCGAGCCACCTCCCACTGCGTCAGCAGAAAGGCGTGCTCCCAGCCGTTCGTCGCGAGGATACGGCGAAGGATCGGCGTCGTGAGATGAAACGGCACGTTGCCGACCAGCACAGGATGCCGCAGGGGATAACGCAACGCGTCGGCGTGCCGAACCTCGACACGAGGCAGCGCGCTGCGGAGCCGCCGCACGCGGTGCTCATCGATGTCGATCGCCGTGAGCCCGCGATCGAGCGTGGCGAGCGATCGCGTGAGCGCTCCGTCACCCGCGCCGATCTCCAGGATCGCGCCTTCCGTACGTGCGACGAGTCGGGTGATGCGATTGATGGTCGGTGCGTGGACAAGAAAATTCTGGCCGAGTTCGTGTCGGCCGCCGAAAACTGATCGCGGCATGAGCGCGCTCCAAGATGCAAGATGCGGAGCGCCTCAGAAAGGACGAAGAGGACAGTCAGACGTCGGATCGCCGTTCCGAGGCACAGGGTCTCTCGGATGGACGACGCGCGAAGCGTGGGGTGCGAGCGCGCCGTCAGGCGCTGCGGTCGCGGAAAACCAGCGCGCGCGTCATCGCGCTCATGCAGATCAAACTACCCATGGCATTCATCGTAACGGACAACCCCGAACGCCCTGGGCAGGTGCGCCCCTCCGAACGGTCACCTCTCGGCGCACCCATGAGCAGGCCGACGACCGACGTCGACATCGACATCGACATCGACATCGACATCGACATCGACATCGACATCGCACCCTAGTCGAGCAACGGAATCCCGAAGTCGGTCACGACCTCGCGCAGCTCCGCCAGGTAGCGCTGCGCCTGTTCCGTGAGCGGGACCGCGGAATGGGCGATCCACCCGATTTCGATGGATTCGTCGACGTCGAGCGGGATTGCGACGATCTCCGGATCGAGGTCATCGCTGATGACGCCGGTCGAGATGGTGTATCCGTCCAGCCCGATCATGAGGTTGAAGATGGTCGCACGGTCCGAGACGCGGATCTCCTGCTTGCTCGACAACGTCGAGAGGAGCTCCTCGGCGAAGTGGAACGAATTGTTCGCCCCCTGGTCGAACGTGAGCCGGGGCAGGTCCGCGAGGTCATCGAGCGTGACGCGGTCTCGAGCGGCGAGCGGATTCGTGCGCGACACGAAGATGTGCGGTGCGGCGAGGAAGAGCGGAGTGAATGCGAGCCCCGAGTCCCGGAGCAGCTTATCGATGACGTTCCGATTGAAATCGTTGCGGTAGAGGACACCGAGCTCGCTGCGGAACAAGCGGACGTCCTCGATGATCTCCCACGTGCGCGTCTCTCGCAACGAGAACTCGTACTCTGCCGCCGCACTGCTCCTCACCATCCGGACGAATGCCTCGACCACGAACGAGTAGTGCTGCGCCGACACCCCGAGCAGCCGTCGCGACGGAGGACGCCCGAGGTAGCGCTGCTCGAGGAGGTCGACCTGCTCGACGATCTGCCGGGCGTAACCGAGGAACTCCGTGCCATCGGCGGTGAGCGTCACCCCGCGAGCCGACCGCACGAGCAGGGTGCGGCCCACCCGCGCCTCTAGGTCCTTCATCGCCGCCGACATCGTCGGCTGCGAGACATAGAGCAGGTCGGCGGCCGCACTGATCGATCCCTCCGCGGCGACCTCGATGAAGTAATGGAGCCGCTGGAGGGTGATCCCGCCCGAGGTCTGAGACATACATTGAAACTATATGACCCCATAGCGATCTCGAATTTCTCGATACCCGTGGACGGTGTGCACGATAGGGCGACCGACTTTCATATGGCCGAGCCCGGCCGATCAACACAGGATTGACCGCTCATGGCGAACGTGTTCACATTCAGCATCACCACCACGCGCTTCGACGAGGACTACGTGCCGTCGAGTAGCTCGCGCACCACCACGAACTTCTCGAATCTGGCGAGAGGCGACGACCGGAAACAGAACCTCCGCAACGCCCTGACGATGATCGACCGCCGGTTCAACGACCTCGCGCACTGGGACAACCCGGACAGGGACCGTTACACCGTCGAACTCGAGATCGTCTCTGTCGGATTGCAACTCACGGCGGACGGAGAGGATGAGGAGTTCCCTCTGCTCGAGATCCTGGACGCGCAGATCCTCGACGCGCGAACCGGGCAACGCCACCGCGGGATCGTCGGGAACAACTTCTCTTCCTATGTCCGCGATTTCGACTTCAGCGTGCTGCTGCCGACGGTCAACGAGGCCGCGACGGAGTTCACCGTCCCCGACGACTTCGGCGAACTGCACGGCAAGCTCTTCCAATGCTTCCTCGAGTCCACCGCATATCAGGAGCGCTTCCCGGCGCCGCCTGTGATCTGCATCAGCGTCTCGACGAGTAAGACGTATCACCGCACCGACAACCATCACCCGGTCCTCGGCGTCGAGTATCGCCAGGAGCAGTCCTCACTGACGGACGCGTACTTCCACAGGATGGGATTGCGGGCGCGATACTTCATGCCGCCCGGCAGTTCGGCGCCGCTCGCGTTCTATTTCCGCGGCGACCTGCTGAACGACTATTCCAATCTGCAGCTCATCGGCACGATCAGCACCATGGAGACGTTCCAGAAGATCTATCGCCCCGAGATCTACAACACGAACTCCGCCGCCGGAAGCGTCTATCGCCCGAGCCTGGAACAGTCGGACTACTCACGAACACAGATCGCCTACGACCGCGACGAGCGCGCTCACCTCGCGATCACGCAGGGAAGGTACACGGAGGAGCATCTCCTGAAGCCGCACCGTCGAGTTCTGGAACAGTGGGCCGCCAACTACCCTGCGCCCGTCG
>JAJYSF010000149.1 GCA_021793715.1 Actinomycetes bacterium | reverse complement strand
ACCGCCGCGCTCGTACTGCAATCCGTTGATCGCCGTCGAGCCGCCGAGGACGCGTCCGCGCTGCCAGATCTCGATCGCGCCGTCCGGTCCCACGGGCTTCGTCTTGTAGGTGAACGAGTGCCGCGTCCCTCCGTAGAGGAAATAGAACCCCTTGGGGATCTTGATCACGGGATCCCAATCGTTGCCGCCGCTCTCTAAGACGAGCACCGACACGTTCGGGTCTTCGCTGAGTCGACTGGCGACAACGCTTCCTGCGGCCCCAGTCCCGATCACGATGTAGTCGAACTGTTCTTTAGCCATGTCGGCCACCGTACGAGCCGTGGCAGTGGGCACAAGGGCCTGGAATATCGCCCGGCCCGACGCGTACAATCGCGCGTCGATGTTGCTCGCATCGTGGGATCCGATCGGCAGGGGCGCGACGCGCGTGGTGCGGCATTCAGTCGACGAGCCGCGCCCGCCAGGCCCACGCCGCGATCTCGACGCGGTTGCGCGCCCCGAGCTTGACGCTGATGTTGCGGGCGTGCGTCTTGACCGTCGAGAGGGACACGAACAGGTCGGCGGCGATCTCGTCGTTGGTTCGGCCGCGGGCGATCGCAGCGACGATTTCGAGCTCGCGCGCCGAGAGATCGTGGTCGATGGCGGCGGGCGCGGATCCCGCCAGTTCACCGAGCAGCCGCACGGTGATCGAGGGCGACACCAGCGCGTCGCCGTCCGCCGCGGCACGGACAGCTTCGACGAGCAGCCGCGGGCCCGCGTCCTTCAGCAGGAACCCGGAAGCACCGGCCTGCAGCGCGTCGCGCAGGTACTCATCCGTGTCGAAGGTGGTGACCACGACCACACGCGGAGCGTCGGGCAACGCCGTGATGATGCGCGTGGCGTCGATCCCGTTCATCCCCGGCATCCGGATATCCATCAGCACCACGTCCGGCCTCAGACGTTCCACCGCCGAGACGGCGTCTCCTCCGGACGCAACGGCCCCGAGAATCGAGATATCCCCTTCGGCTTCGAGTACCATCTGGAAGCCAGCGCGGACCATCTCCTGGTCTTCCGCCAGCACGACGCCAATCATGTCGCCTGCTCCAGCGGGAGCGCCGCTCGCACGGTCCAGGAGCCCGGCTCATCCGGCCCGGCGTGCATCGTCCCGCCGAGCGCTGCGACGCGCTCCGCCATCCCCGTGAGGCCGAATCCGGCAGTTCGCGGATCCGATGCCCTCACACGCACACCATCGTTCGTCACCACGATCACCAGCTCCGCATCGATCACTCGCACGGATACGTGCGTGGTGCCTTCCGGCGCGTGTCGCCGGACGTTGGTGAGCGCCTCGCGAACCACGCGGTACGCCGACTCCGCGACCCCTGGTGGCAGCGGATCCGCGAGGTCATCGAGCTGCAGCGTCGCGCGCTCGCCTTCCGGATCGAAGCGTTTCACGAGCGCCGGGATGTCGGAGATCTCGTAGGAAACCGTCAGCGGTGCCGCACGATCGGTCTCGTTACGCATCGCCCCGACCATCCGGCGCATCCCCGCAAGAGCCTCGCTCCCGGCGGATTCGATCGCGGCGAGCCCCTCGGTCGCGCGCGCAGGGTCCGTGCGCGCCACGGCGATCGCTGCCTGCGCCTGGACGACGATCCCCGTGACCTGATGTGCGACGACGTCGTGGAGTTCGCGTGCGAGTTCCATTCGTTCCGCGCGGCGTGCCTCTTCCACCGCCGATTCCCGCCTCTGCGCCCGGTAGCGGCCGACGATCCCCGAAGCGAGAGCAGCTCCCCACACGAGGAGGACGAGGAGGATGGCTGCGGCGTCGAACTCGACACGCAGCAGGACGATGCCCGCGCCGACAGCAAGCGCCGCCGCGCCGACGACGATCGCGCCGCGTGATGAGGCCGCACGGACGCCGGATACGGTGAGGACCACGAGCGCTGCCCCCTCCGTCAGAGAAAGCGTTGGCGGCGGCAGCCACACGGCCACAACGGAGGCAGCGAGAGACACGGCGAAGCCCGCCGCAACGACGACGCTCGTGCGCGCCATTCTCCGGACGAACGCGAGAACGGCGACGATGATCGCGACGAACGCGGTCGCGACGGCGCCCACGACGATGTCGTCGTCGGTGATGGCAGAGACGGCACGGGATCCGATTTCGAAGTCCACCATGAGCAGCGCGCCGAGGACGACGACTTCCGCGGCGGTCGCGATGGCTCGCGCCCACGCGCGTCGCGGCGGCTCCGAGCGTCCCGCGGCGTCTGTCCCGTCCGTCATAGGCACAGTCTATGAATCACCACTCCCTCCGAACTCGCGGTGCTCCAGAGATCGTCCGAAAGGACGAGCCGGCCCGGCGCGGACCGTTCCTGCGGTCGAAGCGGCGAGCAGCGCCGCCGCGCGAGCATGATGTTCATGCATTCGCTTCCCGATGACCCACGTTCCGTCGCCACAGACACCTCGACGCAATTCGCCGCCCGCGCTCTGGACGTCGTGCGCGAGTATGGCACGGGCGAGAACCGAGTCCGCGCTCTGGACGGCCTGAGCATCGACCTTCCCCTCCGACGGTTCACGGCGGTCATGGGCGCGTCCGGCTCCGGCAAGTCGACGTTCCTGCACTGTCTGGCCGGACTCGACCAGGCGACGTCCGGGCAGGTCCTGCTCGGAGACACCGACCTCGGCAGGCTCGACGACACGACGCTCACGGCGACGCGACGAGACAGGATCGGATTCGTCTTCCAAGACGGTAACCTCCTCCCCCACCTCACCGCCGGTGAGAACGTCGATCTCGCCGCATCGCTCGCGGGCCGACGAGCCGACCGTGCGTGGCGTTCCGAGCTCGTCGACCGACTCGGCATCGCCGACCGGCTCCGTCACCTTCCGGCCGAGCTCTCGGGCGGTCAGCGGCAACGCGTCGCCGTTGCCCGCGCGCTCCTCACCCGCCCCGATCTCATCGTCGCGGACGAGCCGACAGGTGCGCTCGACAGCGAATCGGGCAGCGCTCTCCTGCGCCTCCTGAGGGCGTGCGTGGATGAGTTCGGACAGACCGTCGTCATGGTCACGCACGATCCGGCGGCCGCTGCCGTCGCAGACGAGGTCGTGTTCATGAAGGACGGAAGAGCAGCGGGCAATCTCCACAGACCCACGCGCGAGAGCGTGCTGGCGCGCGTCGGTGCCCTCGCGGCACGTCAGGGGGTGGCCGCATGATCCTCGCCAGGATCGCCGCACGCAGCGTTCGACGCCGCCCCGGTCAGGCGCTGCTGATCGGCATCGCCGTCGTGATTGCGACCGCATTCGCCGCGACGGCCCTCACCCTCGCCCTCAACGCGCGCGCCGCGCTCGTCGACTTCGGAATGAGCACACCGGAGACAGTCGATGCTGTCGTGATCCCGCCCCGCGATCTCGATGGGGCACAGGTCCGCGACACCGCGGACGACATCCGTGCTCTCCCCGACGCGGGCGAGGTCGTCGTCGAATACCTGGGAGACATCGAGGTCGAGGCTCACGGCACCACCGCCACGTGGAAACTCACCAGCGATCCGGGATCCGGACCGCTGAGCGCCGTGTCGGAGATCACCGCCGGTTCCGCGCCCGGGGCCGGGGAACTCTTCGTTGGACCGCGGACGGCGGCGCGATCGGGCGTGGCCGTCGGCGATGTGCTCGCGGTCGGGGCACTCACACTCACCGTGGGCGGCATCGGCCCGATCAACGAGTTCGGGCAGGACGTCGCCCTCATCCACGAGGAGGACGCCGCGGCGCTCGGCGACGCGATGATGACGGTGCGGATCCTGGCGACCGGCGATATCGACCTCGACGCCGTCGCCGCCCTCGCCGGCGATGCGACGGTGCTCAGCGGTGATGAGGTGCGCGCCGCAGAGGCGCGCACCGTCACCGATTCGAGCGTCGGCGTGTTCGGGGCGCTGGTGGTGTTCGTCGGCCTCGCCGTGATCTCCGCGCTCGTGATCGTCGGGTCGACCTTCCGGATCCTGCTCGGACGTCGCGCCGCCGAGCTCGCCCTCCTGCGCAGCGTCGGTGCCACGAGCGTTCAGGTCCGTCGCCTGGTGCTGTTCGAGGCGGCGGCGATCGGTCTGATCGGCGGCGTGGTCGGGGCCGCGATCGGGTTCGCCGGATCGGCGGCGCTCGTCGAGATCGCGCGGAGCGCCGGGCTCGTCGACGCGCCGTTTGTCTCGTCACCGATCGGCCTCGTCGCGAGCGTGGCCCTCGCGATCCTCGGATCCGTCGTCGCGGCGCTGCCCGCGGCCCGTGAAGCCAGCCGCGCCTCGCCCGTGCAGTCGCTCACGAACGCGCGGTCGTCGGAATCTCGTCCTGTTCGCCTCGGTGCGCGCCTGGCCGATC
>JAJYSF010000148.1 GCA_021793715.1 Actinomycetes bacterium | reverse complement strand
GACCGACGTCGCCGAGAAGCGCATCGCGGCGCTCGAGGGCGGCAGCGGTGCGCTGGTCGTGGCGAGCGGCCAGGCGGCGGAGACCTTCGCGGTGCTCAACATCGCGCAGGCTGGTGACCACATCGTCTCGTCGAGCGCGATCTACGGCGGCACCTTCAACCTGTTCAAGTACACGCTCGCGAAGCTCGGCATCGAGACGACGTTCGTCGAGAACCAGGACGACCTCGACGAGTGGCGTCGCGCTGTCCGCCCGAACACGAAGCTGTTCTTCGCCGAGACGATCGGCAACCCGCAGGCGAACGTCCTCGACATCCGCGGCGTCGCCGACGTCGCGCACGAGAACGGCGTGCCGCTCATCGCGGACAACACGGTCGCGACCCCGTATCTGATCCGTCCGTTCGAGCACGGCGCCGACATCGTCGTGCACTCGGCGACGAAGTTCCTCTCGGGCCACGGCACGATCGTCGCGGGCGCCGTCGTCGACGGCGGCACGTTCCCCTGGTCGCAGCACGCCGACCGCTTCCCGGGCCTCACCGAGCCGGATCCCTCGTACCACGGCGTCAGCTACACGGGCGTGCTCGGCGACGAGATCGCGTTCGTCATGAAGGCGCGCGTGCAGCTGCTGCGCGACCTCGGATCCGCCGCGGCGCCCAACAACTCGTGGCAGCTCATCCAGGGCATCGAGACGCTCTCGCTGCGCATGGAGCGTCACGTGCAGAACACGCAGGCGATCGCCGAATGGCTCGAGCGCCACGCAGACGTCGCGAGCGTGAACTACTCCGGTCTGCCCTCCTCGCCGTGGTACGAGGCGGCGCAGAAGTATGCGCCGAACGGGCAGGGCGCCGTGCTCTCGTTCGAGCTCAAGGGCGGCGTCGACGCCGGTCGCGCCTTCGTGAACTCGCTCAGCCTGTTCAGCCACCTCGCCAACATCGGCGACGTGCGCTCGCTCGTGATCCACCCGGCCTCGACGACGCACTCGCAGCTGAGCCCCGAGGAGCAGCTCGCGGCCGGCGTCACGCCGGGCCTCGTGCGTCTCTCGGTCGGCCTCGAGAACATCGACGACCTCACGGCGGACCTCGACCAGGCGTTCGCCGCGGCCCGCGCGTAAGGAACACGCGACCACGAGTCAACAAGTCTCCGACAAGTCCGTTGTAAACAGCTGCGGACTTGTCGGAGACTTGTTGACGTACGCGCGGGAGCGGAGCGATCCGCCCGCGCGCGGCCGCTGGCTCGGGCCTGGCGGGCGCGCGACGAAGGAGCGCGCGGGATCGCGGCCATGCGTGGGCGGATCGCGCAGCGCACGGACAGCAGGCGCAACGCCGACATGACGATCCAGGCGCGGACTCCCAACCTCCGGCAGAATGGATCAGATGGACTGGCAGATCTCCGAAGACACGGTGCCGTCGGCTCCGGTGACGGAGGCCGACACGCGCCTCATGGCTGGGCGCCCGCCGGCGACGGGTGCGTGGCAGGACGGCGACCCGATCGGCAATCGCCACTTCGCGTGGCTCGGTGCGTTCACGACGGAGCGCGGCGACACGCTGCCCCAGCTGCGCTTGGCCTACGAGACCTGGGGCGAGCTCAACGCGGATGGCTCGAACGCCGTGCTGATCCTGCACGCGTTCACGGGCGACAGTCACGTCATCGGCGAGGCCGGCCCCGGCCACCCGACGGCGGGCTGGTGGGAGGACATCGTCGGTCCGGGCAAGGCCATCGACACGGATGAGCTGTTCGTGGTCGCGCCGAACATCCTCGGCGGCTGCCAGGGGTCCCTCGGCCCCGCGAGCATCCACCCCGACGGCGACCACTGGGCTTCTCGTTTCCCGTACATCACGACGCGCGACCAGGTCGACGCGCAGCGCGTGCTCGCGGATCACCTCGGCATCGGCGCGTGGCATGCCGTGATCGGCGGTTCGATGGGCGGCATGCACGCGATCGAGTGGGCGGTCACGCACGCGGATCGCGTCGAGCGGCTGGGCGTGATCGCGGCGCCGCCGTACAACACGGCCGATCAGATCGCGCTGAACTCGACGCAGCTCGAGGCGATCCAGATCGATCCCGGCTTCGCGGGCGGGGAGTTCTACGAGGCGGATCCGGGTGAGGGCCCGCACCGCGGCCTCGCGCTGGCCCGACGGATGGCGATGCTGAACTACCGCGGCATCGTCGAGCTCAACAAGCGCTTCCAGCGGTCGTGGCAGTCGGGCGTGAGCCCTTTGGGGCACGGCGGACGGTTCGCGGTCGAGTCGTATCTCGACTTCCACGGCAACAAGTTCACGCGCCGGTTCGACGCGAACACATACATCCGCCTGGTCGAGGCGATGGATTCACATGACGTGGGCCGCGATCGCGGCGGCGTCGAGGACGCGCTGGCGCGCGTCACGGCGCGGACGCTCGTCGTCGGCATCGACACCGACCGGCTGTTCCCCATCGAGGGGCAGCATCGGATCGCGCGGGGCGTGCCCACGACGATCCACGGGGACGACGCGATCGTCATCACGAGCGATTTCGGCCACGACGGCTTCCTCATCGAGACCGACGTCCTCGGCCACCACCTGCGCACCCTGATGGCGGAGTAGCGACCGTCGAGCATCGCGAAATTGCGCGGGATCCGGCCGGAACCGGCGATTTCTCGAGACGCTCGGCAGATTTCGAGACGCCCAGCGAACCGTACCGCTACGCGGGCGCGCCGACCCGACGCCGGTCGAGCGCGATCGACCACGCCGCGATCCCGACGCCCGCGACCGACAGCACGACGCCGAGCCAGGCGGGCGCCGCGTAGCCGAAGCCGGCGGCGATGACGACGCCGCCGAATGCCGCGCCAACGCTGTTGCCGATGTTGAGCGCGGAGTGGTTCAGGGCGGCGCCGATGGACTGGTAGGAGCCGGCGACGTCGAGGAGCCGCAGCTGCACGGACGGCACGGTGAGCTGGCTCAGCACGCCGAAGACGAACAGCGCGATGACGAGCGCGACCGGCCACGCCGACAGCGCGCCGACGAGAGCGGATCCGACGGCGACGGCGCACAGCCCGAACAGGAGGCTGCGCTCGACGCTGATGTCGGCGAGCCGTCCGCCGAGGACGTTGCCGAACACCATCCCCAGGCCGATCGACATGAGCGCGATCGGCACGGCCCACTCGGGACCGCCCGCGGCCTCGGTCATGAGCGTCGCGATGTAGCTGTAGATCGAGAAGAACGCGCCGAATCCGACCGCGCCGAGGAGCACGGTCATCCACACCTGCGGGATGCGGAAGATGCCGAGTTCCTGCAGGAAGGATCGCCCCCGGTCGCCGGGGCGCGCGGGAATGTGCCGCGCGCACATGACCAGGGCGAGGACGAACACGAGCACCACGACGGCGTACGCCGCACGCCACCCGAGATGCTGTCCGAGGAAGGTGCCGCCCGGGACGCCCACGACGTTCGCGACAGTGAGGCCGGTCATCACCATGGCCACACCCCAACCACGGCGGCTCGCCCCGAGGATCTCGCTCGCGACGATCGTCGTCATCCCGAAGTAGGCGCCGTGCGGCAGGCCGGAGAGGAACCGCGTCGCCGCGGCGAGCTCGAACGTCGGCGCGATCACCGTGAGGAGATTGCCGACCAGCAGCGCCGCGATGAGCAGGATCATGACGCGGTTGCGCGGGTATCGCGTGACGATGGCCGCGATCGTGGGAGCGCCGACGACGACGCCGAGCGCATACAGGCTGATGAGGATCCCGGCCCGTGCGATCCCCTCTTCCGGGTGCGCGGCCATGAGCGTCGGCAGCAGGTCGTCGGCGATACCGGGCAGCAGCCCCATCGAGACGAACTCCGTCATGCCGATGCCGAATGCACCGATGGCCATAGAGAGGAGCGCCATCGTCGCCGCACCCCTCGACACGGGGGTCGAGGTAGTCACCCGACAAGTGTAGGTGACAAGCCTGAGGTCACCCCTCGATCGCGGACTCCAAGCGCTCGATCTTGCCGTCGAGCTCGCCGGTGTAGCCCGGGCGGATGTCGGCCTTCAACACGAGCGAGACGCGGGATCCATACGGTGCGACCGCGTCTGTCGCGCGCTTGACGACCGCCATCACCTCGTCCCACTCCCCCTCGATCTCGGTGAACATCGACGAGGTGCGGTTCGGCAGCCCGGAGTCGCGGACGACCTTCACGGCCGCGGCGACGGCGTCGTGGACGGATCCGTCCGCGCGACCGGTGCCGGACGGAGCGACGGAGAAGGCGACAATCATGGGGACTCCTAGAAGTTTGTCGGCGTGCGGATCAGACGGACGACGGCCCAGGCGCCGAGGGCGATGACGACCACGTTGCGCACTCCCAGGACCGCTGTCGCCAGGG
>JAJYSF010000147.1 GCA_021793715.1 Actinomycetes bacterium | reverse complement strand
CTTCTGAAACAGGCCCTAGTACGGCAGCAGCACCTCTCTGCGCTGGAGGATCAGCAGGATCACCGGATCCTTGTCTCCGCTCCCGACGACGGATCCACACGACTCGTGGTCTCCTCCGAAGGCCACGACCAGTACGTCGACGTGCTCACCGGCGAACGCGTCGACGACGAGGTCGCGGCCGCCTACTACCTGCCGACCGCGCGCCAGGAACTCCACCACACGTTCGCGATCGATGACGACGCCTTCCCGACCAAGACCCACAGCTCGTCGGCGGAGGACGTGACGATCGACTACTCGTTCCAGATCGTCACGGCGACGCTGACGGCGTGGACCGCCGACGACGGTTGGGCGTCTCCCGGCCAGGCGTGGCTCGAGGTCGACTGGAACTACGAGGTGACGGCCGAGCACCCGGTGATTCCTGGCAGCATCGAGAAGCTCGATGCGGCGCTCGCGATCGATGTCGACGGCGAGGTCACGGAGGAGACCATCCACGTCGAGGACGAGACGCGGGACGCGAAGGGCGACCAGACGGCCTCCCTCGCGGTGCCGGTCGATACGACCGAGGTCGGTCTCAGCGTCAGCGGCGACATCGAGGTCGGGATGCTCTACGGCAGCGGACTCGAGATGGCCGGCGAGAAGGCGGCGGAATTCTCCGGCGACGAGCTGACGGTGTCGTTCGCGGCCCGATGATCGTGTCCGGCGGCGGAGCGGCGCCCGGATCCGGTGTCGGCTCTCAGGCGAGAGGCGCACAATGGCGACGATGCTTGAATTCGCGCCTCGCTCTGCCGCCTCCCATCACGCACAGGATGAGCCCGTCGTCGCCACGGGCCGCCACGTTCTCGACAACCCCGCCTGGTCCGCGCTGACCGGTCCTCATGCCGCATTCGCCGAGGGCAACGACCTCGTCAAGCATTATCCGCAGGACATCTCGGCGTTCGGCGGCGTCGCGTCGTGGGACGACCCGGACGTCTGGGACGCGATCATCGACGTGTACGGGCACGGCGCAGAGGTGTTCGCCTCGCATGCCGAGCCGGAGCTGCCGGACGGGTGGGAGTACCTGCGTCGCGGCCTCGGCGTGCAGCTGGTGCCGACCGAGCGTCTCGAGACGAGGCCCCACCCCGAGGCGGTCGAGCTCGGCGCCGACGACGTCGACGACATGCTCGCGATCGTGGAGCGCAACAAGCCCGGTCCCTTCCTGCCGCGCACGCACGAGCTCGGGCGCTACGTCGGGATCCGGCGTGACGGACGCCTCGTCGCCATGGCGGGCGAGCGCCTGCGCGCCGACGGGTGGACCGAGATCAGCGCGGTGTCGGTGGACGAATCGGCGCGTCGGCAAGGTCTCGCCTCCGCCCTCACGCTCGACATCGCCCACGCGATCCGCGCGCGCGGCGACGAGGCCTTCCTGCACGCATCGGGCACGAACACCGCAGCCGTCTCGGCGTATGAGAAGCTCGGCTTCGTGCTGCGGCGGCGGGTGCCGTTCCTCCGGATCCGCACACCGTAGGGCGGTCGCGTCGTTCGCGCATCGGCGGGACCTTTTTCCTCTATCAGGAAGACTTATGCATCAAAGATGCATAAGTGGGATAGCGTGAAGGCACACCCATCACCTGCGACGAGGGAGTGCCGATGCTGCTCGAACGAGACCTGATCCAATCCACGGGGTTCCGCAACGTCTATGAGGGTGGGCGCGCGACGGGATTCCAATTCCGCGTGCGCATTCCCTCGTATCGCGGGATGGCCGCTTCGCTCATCGACGGCATCGGGGTGCGGATCCCCGGTCTCGTCGACGTCGCGCCCGATGTTCCCCTCTGGACGCTCGGCGGCCGCACGATGACCCTCGCCGAGGTCCAGGCGAGCGAGGGATACCGCTGGTCGCTCGAGGACGGCGCGCTCGTGACGGTGCCGCTCGACGGTGGGCTCCCCCAGGGCGTGCACGAGCTCTCGGTGGAGATCCGCTTGCGGATGTCCTACATCCCGATCGAGCACCAGCCCACGCTCGCGCGCGAGACGAAGCACGTCACGCTCGCGCCCGAGGGCGATGGCGGCCCCTTCAAGTACGGCGTCTCGCTGTACAGCTTCATGCACGACTACGGCACCGTGCTCGACCTCGAGACGTCGCTTCGGCACGTCGCAGACGTCGGCGCGACGGGCGTCGAGATTCTCGGCGAGGCGCACGTCGCCGGGTATCCGAACCCGACGACCGCCTGGATCGACGAGTGGTTCCGGCTGCTGGAGATGTACGCCCTCGAGCCGACGAACTACGGATCCTGGATCGACACGCGACTGCACCCGGACCAGGACATGACGGCAGAGCAGGGCGCGGCCGCGCTGCAACGAGACCTGAAGCTCGCGAAGCAGTTCGGCTTCCGATTCGTGCGCCCGAAGATCGGCGTCGTCTCCAGCGACCTCGTCCCTCACCCGATCTGGACGGAATCCGTCGAGCGCTCCCTCGACCTCGCCCACGAACTCGACGTGGTGATCTGCCCCGAGATCCACTCGCCGACGCCCATCAAGCACCCCGTCGTCGACGACTACATCTCGCTCATCGAACGCACCGGCACGAAGCACTTCGGTCTGCTGATCGACACCGGCATCTTCCAGGATCGTCCCATCCCGCTGCGCGCCGGAGAGACCCGCGAGACCCGCCCCGCGTTCCTCGACGGCATCGGGGTCGACCCCGCCGATTTCGCCGACGTCGCGAAGTACACGGTCTTCGTGCAGGCGAAGTTCCACGACATCGACGAGAACCTCGTCGATCAGCAGATCCCGTGGGAACCCGTGCTGCGCGCCATGAAGGACGCGGGCTACACGGGGTATCTCTCGAGCGAGTACGAGGGGGACCGCGATCCGTGGCGCTCGATCGAACAGGTGCGCCGTCAGCACTCCCTCATCCGCCGCATCGCCTCGTCGCTGTAAGGAGCACCCCATGCCCAACGGACTCATCGCACACGACAGTCTGCGGACCCACCCCGCCGGCGCCGCCCTCCGTCTCCAGGTGCCCTGGTACCGCAGCCTGTGGCTGTCGTCCGTCACGTCGATCACGCTGTCGATCGACGGTGTCGAGGTCGCGCAGGAGAAGCTGACCTTCGAACTCGACGGCACAAGCTACGCGCTGTCGGAGCTGCCCGCCCAGAGCGAGACGCTCTGGTATCTCGAGTCGCACCCGCTCCTTGTCGTCGCGCTCGACGAGCCGGTGGTCGTCGGCGACCAGCGCGACGTCGTGATCCACGGCGAACTGCGCCTGCCGTACATGCAGATTGCGGCGGGCGAGAACGGCGGGCCCGGCATGTACGTGCCGAACATCGTCCACCAGGAGGAGCGTCTCACGGCGACGGATCGCGACGCGCCTGCGCCCGAGCTCGCCCGCGTGACGGATCCGCGGCCGCCCGCCGAGGATGATCCGTTTCCGCTCGGCCTGACGCTCTACTCGGCGAGCGCGGAGTTCCGTGCCGGCTGGTTCGACTTCGATCAGCTGCTCGACCGCGTCGCGGATCTCGGCATCGGGCCCGGCATCGAGATCGTCGCCTCGCAGATGCTCCCCGAGTATCCGCGCGTCACCGACGAGTTCGAGCGGCGGTGGCGGTCGGCGTTCGACCGCCACGGCTTCGTTGCGAGCTCGTTCGGCGCGAACCTCGACATGGGCAGGCGCCGCGACCGCGACATGACACCGGACGAGGAATACGACTTCACGCGGGTCCTCTTCACCAGTGCCGCGCGGCTCGACTTCCCGCTCATCCGCATCCAGAGCGCGAAGCCCGAGCTGCTGCGCCGCCTCCTCCCGCTCGCCGAGAAGCTCGGCGTGAAGCTCGCCTACGAGATCCACGCACCCATGGGGCCGAACTCTCCCGAGATCGTGCGCGTGCGCGAGGTGTACGACCAGCTCGACTCGCCGTTACTCGGTTTCGTCGCGGACTTCTCCTCGACCATGCGCCGGATGTCGCCCACACTGCTGCGTGCGGTCGAGCGCGCGGGGCTCGATTCCGAGGCGCTGGATCGACTGCAGGCGATCTGGGCGACCGACCAGTCGATGCGCGAGCGCCAGGAAGAATTCATCGGCTACCTGCGCGGACGCGACTTCGACCCGGGGCGGCTGGGATCCTTCGCGCACCTCGCGTTCAACATGCACGGGCACGTCGACCCCGCCGAATGGGCCGACATCATGCCGCAGATCATGCACGTGCACGCAAAGTTCTACGACATCGACGAGTCGGGCGCAGAGCCCGCGATCGACTACCCGGAGCTTGTGCGGGTGTTCGTCGAGGGCGGGTACCGCGGATTCTGGTCGAGCGAATGGGAGGGGCACGCGTTCGCCGAGCTGGGCGAGGTGGATCCGCTCGTGCTCGTGCGCCGCCAGCA
>JAJYSF010000146.1 GCA_021793715.1 Actinomycetes bacterium | reverse complement strand
CGGGCCCCCTGTCGGTGCTGGAGCTTCAGATGCAGGAACCCGAACACGAGTGCGATGACAATGAGGAGGTTGCCCACGGCCGCGGCCGGCGAGAACGACGGCATCCCGGTGCCGAACGCCTCTTGGTACGCCCAGATCGACAGTGTGGTCGACGCGCCAGCCGGGCCGCCCGCCGTCATCACCCATATCACGTCGACGACTTTCAGTGTGTAGATGAGGCCGAGCAGGAGCGTGATCGCCGACACGGGCCGCAGCAACGGGAGCGTGATGCTCGAGAACTTCCGCCACGATCCGGCGCCGTCGAGCGAGGCCGCCTCATACATCTCCTCCGGAATGTTCTGGAGACCCGAGTACAGGACGACGAGGTTGAACGGCACGCCGAGCCAGATGTTCGCGATCGTGACCGACAGCAGGGCCGTCTCGGGAGAGGTGAGCCAGTTGATCCGGTCGCCACCGAAGGCGAGAAGCACCGAATTGACGATTCCGTTGTCGCTGTTGAGCATCCACGCCCACGTCGACGCGGACACGATCAGCGGCAGCAGCCACGGGACGAGAAATAGCGCGCGCAGCAGGTTCGACAGCCGAAAGTTCTGCCGGAAGAACACCGCGAGCGCGAGGCCGACGGCGAACTGCACGATGATAGACCCGAACGTGAACAGCAGGGTGTTCACCAGGGCGACGGGGAATGTCGACGACCCGAACACCTCCACGTAGTTCGCGAAGCCCACGAACTCGGCGTCGCCCTGCACGAACGCGCGGATCGTGAAATCACGGATCGACAGATCGATGTTGCGCCACAGCGGGTAGGCGTAGAAGACGACGAGGTAGCCCAAGAGCGGCGCGGCGAAGCCGACGGCGGCCCACTGGCTCGCGTCGAGCCGCCGTCGGTGGCGCCGCGCGCCCGGCCGCCGCACCCCGAGGAGCGTCGCGGTGGTGGTCATGGATCGGTTCTCTCTCGTGCGCGGATCAGCTGGTGGTTGCTTCGGCGGCCGCCTGCGCGGCCTCGAGCGCCTCTTGGGGACTCTCGGCGCCCGACAGCGCGCTCTGCACGGCCGTCCACAGTGCCTCCGAGATCAGCGGGTAATCCGTCCCGAGCCCGTCACTCGTGCGACCCTTCGCGTTCTGTACCGCGGTCACCCACGGCTCGAGGTCGGGATTCTCTACGAGGAGCTGCTCCTGCCCCTCGGCTGTCGGTGGGATGTAATACGCGAAGGTGTTCGCCGTCTCAACGAAGCCCTCGGGCGTCGTCATGCACTCGACGATCTGGCGCGTGACCTCGTACCGTGCGTCATCAGACTGCACGGGGGCGACGATGAACTCGCCACCCGTCGGTGCGGGCGCGACGCCTCCATCGCGCCCAGGCAACTGCACGATGCCGGTGGCGAAGTCGGCCTCGGCGGCGCTGTTGACCTGCCACGTTCCGTTCTCGGCGAAGGCGAAGTCGCCCGTGAGGAACTCCTCCCACACGGTGTTCTGCGAGTTGCCGATGACGGAGTTGGGCGCATACCCCTCGTCGAGCCACGTCGTCCACAGTTCGAGCGCCGCGACCGCCTCGGGCGAGTCGAGCTGCTCGAGATCGGCGCCGGAACCCCAGAACCATGGGAGGAACTGGAAGGTGCCCTCCTCGGTGCCGATTCCCGCGAATGTGATGCCGCGATGCCCGGCTTCGTCGACCTTCGTCAACGCCGTCGTCAGGGTCTCCCAGTCGGTGATCGACGCGGGGTCGACGCCTGCTGCGTCAAGGATGTCAGCGTTGTAGTAGAGCGAGAGCGTATTCGCGCCGATCGGAATCCCGTACGCGGACCCGTCGATCACCCCCGCGTCGAGCAGGTTCTCATCGATCGCCGACGTGTCGAGGCCGAGCTCCTCGACCGTCGTCAGCATACCGGTCTCGGCAAGCGTCGAGACGGCCGGGTTGTCGAGCAGGATGATATCCGGTGACGTCCCCTCCTGCGCGGCGAGCAGCGCCTGATTCGTGAGGGCCGTCGTGTCGTAGGCGGTGCGCTCGATCGTGACGCCGGCGTCCTCACCACACTGCTGCGCGCGCTGTTCCCAGTCGGACGAGCCCTCATGCTGCGGATACGGATCCCACCACGTATAGGTAGCGGACGCGGCGTCGGATCCGCCGTCGGATCCACCTCCTCCGGCGGACGAGCAGGCGGCAAGGGCTCCGACCGCGACGAGCGCCGTGGCCGTGGCGAGAGCTGTGCGGGTGGGATTCATGAGTGTTCCTCCTTGAACAGGTACCGGATTATTCGAACCGGTTCGATTTGTGGTGTGGTGGGTCTGACTGTCCGGATGTGCGGTCAGGTTCGCCGTCGCGGGGCAGCCGTACTGCCGCGATCGACGAGTTCGGGAGAGACGTAGTGCACGATATGCGGGTCATCGTGACCGGTCTGCCCTTCGATCCGCCGCACGAGAGCGCGCACCGCCATCCCTCCCAGACGATCGGGGGCGCTCTCAATGGCCGAGTAGGGCAGCGAGAAGGTGCGTGCGAACTCATCGGAGTAGCGACCGATGACCGACAGATCGCGCGGCACGGTCAGCCCGCGCTCGTGCATCACGGTCGGCAGCGCAGCGGCGGCCGCTTCGTTGTTCACGAGGAGGCCCGTGACGCCGGGGTGCGCCTGCAGCAGCTCGCCGACCGCGCGCCCCACCTCGGGCTGGCGTGCGGGGGCGAACGCGGTATCGAGCCGGATGCCGCGCACACGCGCCTGCTCGACAGCCGCGTTCTGCAGCCGCCACACGTAGGCGCCGCCGCGCTCGACGACGTGTTCGGGCTGTGACACCAGCAGCAGCTGACGATGTCCGAGGTCATACAGGTGGTCGACCATCTGGCGGCCGGCCTCTTCGAAGTCGAGGTCGAAGACGTCGACCCCCGCGCAATCGGCGGGCCGCCCGACGAGCGCTCCGGGCTGCGCAGCCGCACGGAGGACGGGCAGCCGCTCATCGTGCTCAGCGACGTTGAGCAGCACGATGCCGTCCACCATCCGCGTCGAGGTGAGGCGGCGCAACGCGCTTCGGCCGTCGGACTCCGTCACCAGAAGGATGTCGTACCCCAGGTCTCGAGCGACGTTGGACACACCCTGTATGTACTGCATCATGGCCGGCGCGAACTCGTCGTCGTAGAACTGCGCGAGCAGTCCGATCGTCCGGGTGCGCGCCGTCGCGAGCGCTCGAGCGCCCGCATTCGGCGAGTAGCCCAGCGTGCGCACGGCCTCCTCGACGCGGTGGCGCACCTCCTCGGAGATCGACCGCTTGCCGGACAGAGCGTACGACGCGGTACTGCGCGACACGCCCGCCTCGCGGGCGACGTCCCCGATGGTGACCACGGCGTCTCCTGTTCCGACCTCGTTGATGCGAACCGGTTCGACGATACATGGTGCTCGCCTCGCGACGCAAGGATCGGATCCGGAAGCGCCGCGGCTGCCCGACCATCGTGACGTCGGACTCAGTCGGCGAGCGTCGCGCCCGCCGCGCGCAGCCAGCGGTCGGGCTCGGCGAGCGCGGCCGAGACGGATCCGGCGAGATCCGTGAGCGATACCGCGCGACGGAAAGCGCTCGCATCGCCGTCGATCACGCCCGCGACGAGGGCGACCGGCGCCCCCGCCTCCGCGGCGAGCGCGGCGACGTGCGCGGGCGCCTTCCCCGCGGCCGACTGGCCGTCGTAACGGCCTTCGCCCGTGATGACGAGGTCGGCACCGTCCAGATCGCGAGCGAGGCCGGTGAGGTCGGCGATCGCGGCGGACCCCGGCACCATCTGTCCGCCCCAGAGGAGCAGGCCGAAGCCGGTCCCGCCCGCGGCACCCGCACCGGCTCTGGCCGCGAGGTCGAGGCTGTCGGCCGCGCGAGCGAGCGCGGCGAGTCCCGCCTCGGCCCGCGCGGCGCCGGCGGAATCGAGGCCCTTCTGTGGGCCGAAGACGGCGGCGGCTCCGGTCTCTCCGAGCAGCGGGTTGGTCACGTCGCTGAGCACGGTGATGCCCCCGGCAGGCGGCGGACGCAACGCGGTGAGGTCGAGGGTCGTGATCTCGCCGAGTCCGTCGACGCCGGGCGGCACCGAGGCGCCGAAGTCGTTCATGAACCGCGCACCGAGAGCGGTGAGCATCCCGACACCGCCGTCCGTCGAGGCGCTCGAGCCGATGCCGACGACCAGGCGCGACACCCCGGCATCGAGGGCGGCGGCGATGGCCTGCCCGAAGCCGAGCGTCGAGGCGGTGAGTGGATGCCGGTCGTCGCCGAGCAGTTCGATCCCGGAGGTCGACGCGAGCTCGACGACGCCGACGCCTCCGGGCAGAGCGTCCGTCGCGGGCAGGCGCACCCAGAACGCATCGACGGGCACCCGCGCGGGGCCGGTCACCCGGACGGGGACGCGC
>JAJYSF010000145.1 GCA_021793715.1 Actinomycetes bacterium | reverse complement strand
GCCGCGCAGCAGGCGCAGGTAGACACGGGCCAGCTCGTCCCGTTCCGGGCTCGTGAGCTCGGCGAAGTCGGCGGCGTGGCGCCGCGGCACGAGGTGCACTTCGACGGGCCAGCGCGCCGCGAACGGCACGTAGGCGAGCCAGTGCTCGGCGGAGAGCACGACGCGCGGCCCGGCGTCCTCGAGATCGACGATGCGCGCGAACAGATCGGCACCCTCGAGATCGATCTGCGTCAGCAGCGCGCGCGTGCGCGGCGTGATGTACGGGTAGGCGTAGATCTGGCCGTGCGGGTGCTGCAGCGTGACGCCGATCTGCTCGCCGCGGTTCTCGAACGGGAAGACCTGCTGCACGCCGGGCAGGGCGCCGAGGTGCATCGTGCGATCGGCCCACGCTTCGATGACGGTGCGGGCGCGGCGCACGGTCTGCGTACCGAAGCTGCCCGTGCGCTCGGGGCTGAAGCACACGACCTCGCAGCGGCCGACGGCGGTACGCGTCCGGCCGATACCCGGCGCGATCAGGTCGTCGAGATCGCGTGGCGCATCCTCTGCGGCGGGAGCCTCACCGGCGGCGCGCGCGAGCGCCGGCCCCAGCGAGGGGGAGCGGTTCTCGAAGACGGCGACGTCGTACTGGTCCGGCACCTCGGAAGGGTTCGTCTCACTCTGCGGTGCGAGCGGATCCAGTTCCGCCGGGGGCAGCATCGCCCGGTTCTGTCGGTTCGCGGCGACGGTGATCCACTCCCCGGTGAGCACGTCCCGCCGCATCGTCGCGGTCCCCGGGCGCGCGTCCAACTCCCGGGCGTCGATGCGTCGCTCGGCTGGCAGGGTCGTCTCGGCGTCGTCGAAGTAGATCAGCTCGCGACCGTCGGCGAGACGCGAGGGCCGCTTCACGACCCCTGCCAGCAGTTCGGTGGCCGCGTCGGAGACGAAGGCGGATGCGTCAGCGGGCATTCCAGTGTTCCTTGAGGGGGAGGGGGATGCTCTGATCCTATCGACGGCGGCCCAGCACCCCGACGGCGCGCTCACGGTCATCCCAATCGTTATGCGGAGCCCGCCTCCCAGCCTCCCCGTGTCTTCATCCGTAGAATCACATGCGGTCCTCCGACGCAGGGCCGCTCTCCTATGGACTCTTCGATCGTCTCGCCGCGACGCAGGCACACGCGGCTGCGCATAGGCGCCATCGCCAGCGCCAGCCTGCTGCTTGCGCTGGGCGCGACGCCGGCCGCGGGCGCGGTGCTGGACCCGGCCCCCGCAACGGTCGCGGGCATCGACGACGATCAGGATCCGGCGGAGCGCCCGTTCACGATGGAGCTCGCGGACCGTGGCATCGCCACCGGGTCGACGACAACCGCCACCTTCTCGCTCGCGAACGAGACGGCCGACGACTTCGCCGCCGGAACGATCAGCATCTCCGTCGGCGACCCGATCGGCGCCGACGCCGTCGACACGTGGCTCAGCGGTGGTGCCGCTTCGGGACTCGAGGAGGTCGACGAGATCAATGCCCCTGATGTGGTCTCGGGCGCCACGCAGTCCGTCTCGGCGACGCTGCCGCTCGCGGATATGCCGCAGGGCGTATATCCCGTCGAGGCCACCTACGACGCCGGAACGGAGCCCGAGGCGGACCGTGCGGCACTCGTCGTCGCGGGCGACGAGCGCGGATCCGTCTCGCTCGTCGTGCCGATCACGGGTCCCGTCACGACGCGCGGCCTGTACGCCTCCGACGCGCTCGCGATCCTCACCAGCCCGGACGGCCTGCTCACGGCGCAGCTCGATGCCGTCGACGGCACCCCGGCGATTCTCGCGGTCGACCCGTCGATCCCCGCCTCCATCCGCGCACTCGGCGACGCGGCGCCGACGAGCGCGACAGACTGGCTGGAGCGCCTCACCTCGCTCGACAACGACCGGTTCGCGCTGCAGTTCGCCGACGCCGACGTCACGCCGCAGATCGCCGCGGGACTCGACGCCCCGCTCGCGCAGACGCACCTCGGCGCGTTCCTCGACGACAGCGCCGCGGACGACGATCCCTCGCTCCACTCGCTGACGCGGATCGGCCCGTCCGCGAACAGCACGATCTTCTGGCCCGCTCCCGGTTCCGCCGGAGCCGACACGGTGGAGGCGCTGGTCGGCGACGGATCCGCGCGCGTCATGGTGCCGTCCTCGTCGACGACCGATGGATCCGCGCGCCTCGGCGGACAGGTGCTCGCGTACGACGACGCGCTCTCGGACGCGCTGCTCGATGCCGCGCGCGAGATGGAGAATGATGCGAGGGAGCGGGCGCTGGCGGCCGCGACCGTGCGCGTGTGGGCCGCGGCCGCCGAGCGCGACGAACCGCTGCTGCTCGCGTTGGACCGCATGGGATCCGACGAGCTCGCGACGAACGACGACGGCGCGATCGTCGCGGACACGCAGCTGCCGCTGTCAGCGAGCGGCCTCATCGACGCGGTCGCCGCCACGACGGACGGCGCGGTTGCCGAGTTCGCCCATCTCGACGACGTGCTGTCCGTCGATGGCGGCGCCGTGGAGCTGACCGAGACCGCCGCGGACGCCGGTCGCGTGGACGCCGTGGCGACCTATCTCGCGACCGAGCCCGCGCTCGACCACATCGCGACGGCGCTCGAGAATCCCGATCTGTTCACCGGACAGGTCCGCAGCGAGCTCCACCGGATCCTCGCCGTGACGTGGGCGTCGAACACCGAGGGCTGGCAGCAGACCGCGGACGACTTCGCGTCACTCAACGACGATCGCGCCGTCGCGATCGACCTGCAGGATCAGCAGCCGGTGCAGCTGCTCAGCGCCGAGGCTCCGATGCCCGTGTGGATCCGCAACGATCTTCCGTTCACCGCGATCGTCACGGTCGTCGCGATCCCGGACGACCCGCGGCTCTCGATCGAGCGGCGCACCGAGGTCATCGCGCAGCCCGACAGCGTGACCCGCACGACGATTCCGATCGAGGCCCGGGTGGGCTCCGGGGACGTGACGGTGCACTACACGCTCGAGGCCCGGTCGGGCGACAAGATCGGCCCGACCCGCGACCTGCACGTCACCGTGAGAGCGGATTGGGAGCGGATCGGCATCGGCATCCTCGTCGTCGTCGTGGTGGCGCTGTTCGGCCTCGGCATCTACCGACAGGTGCGCCGCCGTCGACGCGAGTCCGTGGCACATTCCGACGATGGCATACAGGAGACGGACGCATGAGCCTCGGGCGATCCAGTGCCGTGATCGCGGCAGGCACGCTCGCGTCGCGCGTCACCGGCCTGCTGCGCAGCATCGTGCTCGTCAGCGCCCTCGGCGCGATGGGGCAGGCGGCCGATGCGTTCACGATCGCGAACCAGCTGCCGAACTACGTCTTCCAGGTGATCTCGACCGGCGTGCTGACGGCCGTGCTCGTGCCGCAGATCGTCAAGTGGTCGCAGGCGGAGGACGGCGGGCAGCGCCTCATCTCGAAACTCTTCACGCTCGGCACCGTCGTGCTGTTCGGCGTCACGGCAGTCTCGGTCGCTCTCGCCCCGGTGCTGGTCTCGCTGTTCTCGTCGTTCGACTCACGCGAGCAACGCGATCTCGCCGTCGCGTTCGCGCTGTGGTGCCTGCCGCAGGTCTTCTTCTACGGGATGTTCGCGCTGATCGGCGAGACGCTCAACGCGCGCCGCGTCTTCGCCCCGTACGCATGGGCGCCGATCGCGAACAACGTCGTGTCGAGCGCGGGCTTCGGCGTCTTCATGTGGCTGTTCGGCGGCGACCGCGGCGAGATCGCCGGCTGGGATCCCACAATGGTCGCGGTGCTCGGCGGGACCGCGACCTTCGGGATCCTCTCGCAGACCGTCACCCTCGCGATCTTCTGGCGCCGCACCGGCCTGAGGCTGCGCCCCGACTTCCACTGGCGCGGCTTCGGGTTCGGCGAGATCAGGAACCTCGCTGGCTGGAGCGTCGGGATGCTGCTCGTCGGCCTCGTCGTCTCCTCCGTGCAGCAGCAGGTCATCACGACGGCGTCGGGTGACGACGCCTCGAGTACGATCTGGTTCAATTCGTGGCTCGTGTTCATGCTTCCGTACTCGCTCATCGTGATGAGCATCGGAACGCCCTACTTCACGCAGCTCAGTGAGCACGCGCACGCGGGACGCGACGACGAGGTGCGCGCAGACATCGGGCGCGCGATGCGCGTGCTGGGGCTGCTGATCGTCATCGCGGCGGCCACCATGATCGCGGCAGCGCTGCCGGTCGCGCGCGTGTTCGCGAACTCCGCGACGCAGGCACACGCGATGGCACCGGTGCTCATCGCGTTCGTCGCGGCGCTCGTGCCGATGGCCGCGCTCTTCATCATCCAGCGCACGTTCTACGCCTACGGCGACACGCGCACGCCCTTCTTCTTCACGGTGTTCCAGGCGATCATCGCGATCTCCGGA
>JAJYSF010000144.1 GCA_021793715.1 Actinomycetes bacterium | reverse complement strand
CGGCGTTCTGCGCAAGCAGTTCGGATCCATCGGCGTCACCTTCAACGGGCCCGGGTTCTACCGCACCGACTCGCGGGCGTCCGCTTCGTCCTCGCCGACCGCGTCCAGTAGCGGATCCTCGTCGAACCCGGCATCATCGACATCGACGGCCCCGGCACCGCAGCCGGCGTCCGCCACGTCATCGGGCGACTGACCGGTCACCCGATAAGCCAGGAGAATGGGCGGAAACGCCCAGGGGGAAGACCACTATGTTCCAGGGATTCAAACAGTTCATCCTGCGCGGGAATGTCGTCGATCTCGCCGTTGCGGTCATCATCGGTGCCGCATTCGGCGCCATCGTCACCGCGCTGGTCGACTTCATCATCAACCCGCTCATCGGCGCGTTCGTGCCGACCGGCGACCTCGCGTCGTGGTCGATCACGATCCCGGGCATCGTCGCGGACGCGGAGCTCGGAATCGGCGGCATCATCTCGGCCGTCATCAACTTCCTCGCGATCGCGCTCGTCGTCTACCTCGCGATCGTCCTTCCGATGAACAAAATCGCCGAGCGCCGTGCTGCAGGAGCGCCCGCCGAGGAGATCCCGCCGACCTCGGAGGAACTCCTCGCCGAGATCCGCGACCTGCTCGCCGAGAAGAACAGCCGCTGACGCACCGGGCACCGTCCTCCAGGGCGGTGCCCACCGTCCGCCGCTCTCAGTAGTGCGGCGGTTTCTCGCGCCGCAGGGGGTCGTTTCGATCGACCGGCCGCTGCTCTTCGTCGTCGTCGCGCAGCGTCGCTTCGGCGTCGGAATCGTTCAGCGTGCCTTCGACGCGCGTGAGGCGGGCGCGACGGGATCCCCGGACCTTCTCGACGCGCTGGCGCTCGTCCTCGCCCATGAGGGTCAGTCGATCGGCGCCGTCTCGGCGTCGACGCGGGAGACATCGCCCGCGACGCCGAGGACCGCAGCCACGCGCTCCGCAACGGCGCGAGGATCGCTGTAGAGATCGAACGCGTGAACCCGCACATAGTGCCAGCCGAGACGGCGCAGCACCTGTGGACGCAGCCGCAGCGACTCGCGCAGCGACTCGCCACTCGCCTCGGGATCCGACTCGACGACAACCGCCTTGCCGTTCGCCTGGGCGACCAATGGCAAGAGGCCGCGGTAGTCGATCTCGACCGCGACGCCCATCTGCCGCAGCTCGCGAGCGAGAGCGCGCGTAAGCGGATCCGCATCGTCTTCGCGGCGCAACGCCTTCGCACGCTCCTCGTAGGAGCGCAGGATGTCCATGAGCATGGCGGCGCCGTTCGCGAAGCGTCCGTCGTCGATGTCGGGCGGCTTGACGCACGAGACGATGACCATCGAGCGGCGCGCGCGGGTCATACCGACGGTCAGCAGGCGCTCTCCGTCGTCGCTGGAGAGGTCGCCGAGTTCGCTGAGCACGCGGCCGTGACGCGTCTTGCCGTATCCGAGCGAGAAGATCACGCGGTCGCGGCTCTCCGCGACCGATTCCTCGAGCGTGAGGACGGCGAGCGGTTCCGCGCTGCGGCGCGAGATGAAATCGGCGACGTCGCTGCGCCCGGCGAACGCGGCCGTGACGGCTGCGCGGACGCGATCGGCGTGCTTACGACTGGCGGTCACGACCATGAGCGACTCGCCGGGCCGGTTCACCGCGTGCTCGATGACGAGCGTCACGACGCGCTGCACCTCGACGTCAGGGCTCTCCACCGCGCCCGTTTCGGCGTCCGGGGTTCCGTTCCCGCCCTCGACGTAGTCGACCGACAGGCTGCCGCGGCCGAGATACGAGCCGGCCCAGGGCAGCGAGATGATCTCTCCCCCGTAGAACGCATCGTTGACGAGGTGCGCGAGGTCTTCGCCACCGGCGCGATAGCTGCGCGTGAGCGTCTCGACAGGGAGGATCTCGGCGATGCGCTCGAAGGCGCTGCGGGCATCGTGCTCGTCGTCGACGGACGGCATCCCGGCGGCCGTCGAGATCTCGAACGGCGTCGGCCGCTGAGTCACCGGGTCACCGAACGCAACCACCTGCGAGGCCCGGCGCAGTGCCGGTGCGGCCTCTGCGAGGTCGATCGCCGCGCAGTCGACGAGCATGACGCAGTCGAACCGCTCGCTCTCGGGGATCGTGGGGACGTCGTACGGTGACGCGAGCCACACCGGCGCGAGCGTGCGCATGAGCGTCGGTGCATCGGCGAACAGCTGAGCGGGCGTGACCTCGCCGCGGGTGAGAGCGCGGCGCAGGCGGTCGGCCTCATCGGGTTCGTCGACGATCCCGATCTTCCACTGCGCCGCGAGCTGAGCCGCGAGCAAGGGTCCGGACGCCGCGGCGTGCGCCTCGTCGACGAGGCGGAAGTCCTTCTCGAGCCGGTCGACGACGCTCGTCGAGGCGCCCAGCAACGAGGAGTCCTCGCGCAGGACGTGCTCGAGGGCCGACTGCCACCACGTGAACTCGAGTTCCTCTCCGACGCGCTGCTCGTCGACGTGACGGACCGACAGCTCTGTCAGCAACGGCGCGAGGCCGAGGTCGTCGAGCTGCGTGCGCAACTCTGCGCGCTCGACGATGTTCTCGAAGACGTCGGACTCCGCCGCGAGACCCGCGAGTGTGCGGATCAGTCGCTCGACCGGCAGCGCCGCGAGGCGGGTGCCGCGCGCCAGCGCGGCGTCGAGCGTCTCCAGGTCGCGTTCAGCTTGATCCCACTGCGCCTGCACGTCGGCAAGGCCGAGCGGGATCTCGGGTGCACCGACGTCGTCGACCAGGTGCTTCCACTGCGCGCGCTGGTGCTGGATCCGCGTCAGCGCGCCGTGCATGTCGGGCACGTGCACGCCGGGACGCACGAGCTCGCGTGAGAGTCGCTTCAGTCGTCGGCGCTGCGCGCTCGACATGCCGACGGCATCCTTGCGGGGCGCGTGAGCCTTGATCATGTCGCTCAGCGGGCGGTCGAACGCCACGGGCTGGAACGTGTCGAGCGAGTCGCGGATGCCGTGCAGCAGCCGCAGGTACTCCCCCAGCTCGTCGAGAGTCGTGAACGCCCGCATGTGCGTCTGCGAGATGAGCTGGTATCCGTGCTCGAGCAGCTGCGGAACGGACTCCTGGTGCAGGGTGCCTGCGAGCGCGTGGGCCTCGCGTGCTTCTTCCGTCGATTCGAAGGTGACGCCGTACCAGGGCGAGTCGTCCGGTCCGATGCGGAACTCACCGAGGCGCGCCGCGAGCGCGAGCGTGCGCGCGGCGTTGTCCCGGCCATTCGCGAGTCGTTTGAGCGCCGCGGATCCGATGCGCGCGGACGAGCTGGGCGCTACCGGCAGCGAGGCCAGCCGTGTCAGCTCGCGCGTCATGTCGAGGACGGAGACGCCGAGATCTTCCCGAGGCTCGGCGAGCGCGTCGCGGTAGTCGCGCAGCACGGCGCGGAGGCGCACGAGCGCGTCGTCGACGTCGGACACCTGCGGCTGCGTGGCCTTCTCGTTGCGTGCGATGGCGCGGATCAGGTCGGATCGCAGCGCCTGTGGTGTGACGGCGAGACCGTCGAGGTGGATCCCCCGGAAGCGGTGGGCGACGCCCTCGAGCGTCGACCGGCGCGCACTGACGATGAGCACCCGTCGACCGGCGCGCACCTGCTCGCCGACCGCATTGATGACGGTCTGTGTGCCGCCGGTGCCGGGCAGCGTGTGCACGGCGAGCGACTGCCCTGCCGCGATCCGCGCCAGCACCGCCTCCTGCTCCGCGTCGGCGTCGAGCAGGAGCGTGTCGGACGCCGGCGACCGGTCGTCGGGGTCGGACGGCAACGCGATCGGCCGAACTTCCTGCACCGCGCGCAGGTCGTCTTCATGCCCCGCGAGTGCGTTCAGGATCGGGTGATCGAGGTTGTCGAGGTCGCGCGTCATCGCTCCCGCGATGTCGGCGAACGTCGAGACGATGAGCCGTGCCTTGACCGAGAAGGTGTCGACGTGATTCGTCAGCTGACGCAGCCGGTCGATCACGGGCTGCGGCTGGAACAGACCGTCGTCGTAGGCGAGCGAGGCGAGCGCCTCGCGGTCGAGATCGACGCCGAAGTGGTCGCGCGCCGCTCGCACCAGCTCCGGGTTGATGACGAAGCTCCCACGGAGCTTGAGCTCGAAGTCGGCGTGATGGCGGCGCAGGCCGAGAGGACGCAGCAGCACCGGCGCGGTGAACCGCTCTGTGCCGACGCGCCACGAGGCGAGCCCCACGCCCAGGCGCACGGCATCGATGCCGCGCGAGGTGCGCAGCTCGACGTTCTTCGCCGCGATCCGCTCCGCCGCGAGACGGGCGCGCCGCAGGGCGACCTCGTCCCGGAAAAGATTCGACAGCAGCGTCGAACGGCCGGTGATGAACTGCGGCAGACTGCCGGGATGGGCGGTCGTGATCTCGATGAACCCCTCGGGACCC
>JAJYSF010000143.1 GCA_021793715.1 Actinomycetes bacterium | reverse complement strand
CGTTCGCCATGACGACCACCATCGGATCGATGCTTCCACGCAGATAGTGGTTGTCGAGGATCTGCGCGGCCCGTCCGACCTGGATCCAGTCACTCCAGGTCTGTCCCCCGCCGTGCTGCAGATACAGCACCGGATAGGCTTCGGCGCGCGCGGGGTCATAGTCAGACGGTGTCCACACATACGCGGAGCGACTCTCGTCAGCCGTGCTGTCGTAGGACATCGTCGTGACTTCGCCGCGATTCTCGGGTGCCACGTCTGCCGTGTACTCGGCGCGCGGACCCTCGCCCGCGACGTAGAAGGTGCTCCACGTGGGTTCGGAATTCACGAAGGTCGGGTTCGACTCGTCCTTCATGTCGACGCCGTCGCCCGTGAACTTGTAGTAGTACGAACCGCCGTCCAGCGGTCCGACCGTCAACCGCCACCGGTCGCCGTCGCGGACCATCGGGATGCGCAACCAGTTCCCGGCGGGGCCCCAGTTCGCCCACACCACAACCTCCGACGCCTCCGGGAATTCGTCGGTCTCGAACGTCACGATCCCGTTCTCGTCGATCCATGGCGTCGGCGTCGTCCCCGCGTCGGGCAGTGAGTGCTCACCGTCGAGCGCGAGGTGCCCCTCGCTCATCTCGCCGTCGCTGCCCTGGAACAAGCGTGGCGCGAAGTCAGCCAACGCCTCCTGCCACGTGTTCCAGATGTCGCCGTACGCGGGGTTCGAGCCGTCCGTCTCATACTCGACACCAGCGGCGTCGAGCGTCTCCGACAGCGCGACATTGTCATTGTAGGAAGCGTCGGTGGTGTTTCCGACGTACAGCCTGACGAGGTCTGCGTTCCGGTTGATCTGCTTCGCGTGGCCGTTGCTGATGAAGCCGTCGAAATACCCGGAGAAGGAACCGAAGCTTGAGAACTCCTTCGACTTCTTCACCATCAGTTCCAAGGTCTGAGCGGCCCCGCGCCCAATACCCGCGAGTGCACGCTGATCCGAATCGGACGAGACGTGGAAGCTCTCTTCGACGGCCGGAATCAGATTGCGCAGCACCTCCCCGTCCACCCTGGACGTGTCCCCATCGCCCATCACGACAACCATCGGTTCGATCTCGCCGTTGCTCACGAGATTGTCGAAGATCTGCGCGGCGCGCCCGAGCTCGGTCCACTCGCTGTAAGCCTGGCCCTCGTCCTGCAGGAGGTACAGCACCGGGTACGGTTCCGCGCGGTTCGCGTCGTAGTTCGGCGGCGTCCACACCTGAGCCGCCCGGTCGGCGTGTGCGACGCGGCTGTCATAGTCGAGGGTCGTCAGCTCGCCGCCGTTCGGAACGTCTTGCAACCATTCGGCCGATTCCCCCTCAACGAACAAGGTCGACAGGCTCGGCTGTGCGGTGACGGCCTGCGGCGTCTCCGGATTCCGGAACTCGACAACTCCCCCGCCGTCGACCTTCGCCTCGTAGTGGAATGAGTATTGTCCAGGGTCAAGCGGGCCGATCTTGGCCGACCAGATATCGCCGTCTCGACCGAGACTCAAGCGTGACGATTCGTGACCGGGGCCGAAGCTGCCCTCGACCGCGAAGCTGTCCGGAACAGCACCGACTTCGTCCACCACCACCGAGTGAGGGACCGAGAACTGGTAGATACCGTCCGAGATCTCGGAGATCCAGGGGTCGTCAGCGATCAGGTCGGCCGCGGCGGGTTGAACCGCCAGCAATGCGCCCGCGCTGATCGCTCCCGTCGCGATCAGCGCTGTCCATCTGCGGCTCACGCCGCGACGGCGGCGGACGCGTGTTCGAGTTGTCATCACCATTGATTCCTCTCTGTACGCGAGTGCTGCGGCACTCTCCGCCGTGGTCCTTTCCACGGCGAGGACGATGAAACCGGCCGTCTATTTACAACGTCGTACATTGCCCTGTGTGCCAGGATGGAACCAACGAGCGGATAAGTCAACAGGAATTACTACGTTGTATATGCGCTGGGGGGTGACACAGGTCTCACCCAACGCGCTGCGCCGCCTAGCCGACAATTACCGCTCCTCCCCGCAGGCCGCGTACCGTGGCCGCATGTCCGGCACCCCGAAGAACGTCGTCCAGAACGCACGCGTGCAGGAGGCCCTCGAGGCCTGGGTCGACACCAAGGATCCCCAGACGCACAGCGACGTCCTCCGGCGCGCAGCATCAGGATGGCTGCTGCTCGACATCTCGCACTCCGAGTTCGCGGATCCCGAGAACCCGATGCAGGAAGGCGACAAGCTCTCGCTCACGAGCGTGAGCGACGGCGAGGGCAACGACCTGCTGCTCGCCTTCACGGACAATCCACGCCTCGAGGCGTTCGCGGGCGAGGGCACGGTGCGGTCGCTCGCGCAGCGCGCGTCGAGCGTCCTCGCCCAGGCCGTGAGCCAGCACGACGGCCTCGCGATCGACGCGGGCACCGACGGCGCCTTCATCGCGTACAGCGACGAGATCCGGCGCGCATTCGGCGACGATCAGGACGGCGCCACGCGACTCGCATCGGCGATCGTCGACGGCGAGCACGACCTCGGCCAGTTCGTCGCGTTGCTCCGCGAGTCCGTCGTCTACATCGGCGGAATCCCCGTGACCGGCGACGACGGCGACACGGTGGGCTACAACATCGCAAGCGCGTCGCGCGCCGACGGATCCGTGCTGCACGCGGTCTTCACGAGCCCCGCGGAGCTGTGGGCGTGGCAGCCGAATGCCCTCGCCCAGCCGACCACGCTCGACGCGATCGTCCTGTCGGCACGGCAGGACGAGATGGTGGGGCTCGTCGTGAACCCCGTCGGCCCGGCCGCGGAGATCCCGCTCGAGGCGTTCGACGGCGAGTAGTTGCGAACTGCGCCGGCCCGTCAGGCGTCGGCGAGCAGCTTCGCGCGCTCCGGATGCGCGTCGAACCAGTCGGCGACGTACCAGCACACGGGCGACACCCGGTGCTCTCCCGCGCTCTCGATCGCGTCGACCGCGCGCTCGGTCACGATTGCGGCGTAGCCGCTCCCACGCTTGGCGGGGTTCGTGAAGGCGCGCGTGAGCGCGATCGTGTCGCCGTTGATCCGATAGTCGAGCACGCTGACGAGCTCGCCCGCGTCTCGCAACTCGAAGCGCGACTGCTCGACGGCGTCGGTGAAAGTCAATGAATCGGTCACACCTGGTGCAACGTGCGGTCTCCGATGTTCATTCCACGACGCGCGACGACATGTTTCGTCATGAAGACCGTCATTCGTTGACATGTGACGAGATGCGCCGCCACAATTGCACTCATGACTGACGACACGCTGCTTCTGTCCGCCCGGGAGGCGAACGGAGTGACCGGTGCGATGATGCCGCGCCGGGTCGTCATGTGTTGTCGAATGTGTCGCTGAGCGAATCCCGCCTGCTGCACCACAGATCCCCCGCGCGTTGATGGTTTCACGCGTTCTGCCGGTGATCTGATCCGCACCCCGCCGCCTCCGGGCCGCGCGAGCACCGACACGCATTCCGCGGATCCGACAGATCCGCGCTCTTCGAAGGACACATTCGTCATGACCATTCTGGCCACTCGCCGCACCACGACCACCACCCGCACAACGCGCTCGCCCCACCTGCACGCGGTACCCTCTCTGCGTGAGCAACAGGCAGCGCGTGCGGCGCACCCCGCGAAGGGCAGCGTCGTGACCAGCGACGCCGCACCCACCCCGCCCACCTCGTTGCCGGCCGGAACCTCCGAGCCTCGCGGATTCGCACTGTACGTCGGCCTCGACGAGGCTCGGGCCGCCTCCGACGGCATCAGCCTCAACGTGCTGGTCGATGCCCTGCGGCGCACCATCGACGAGCTCGCACCGCAGGCCGAGACCTACGCCACCGTCGCGCTCGCCCCGCAGTCTGCCGGCGGCCGGGACATCGACGTCGTGCGCCTCGCCCTGAAGGAGCCGGGTGCCGTGGCGCGCGTTCGCGCCGAGGCCCCCGCCCGCAACGCGGACACCGGCGTCACCGTCGACATCTCGCGCAAGCGGGTCACGATCGACGGCGAGAACGCGTCGCTCACGTACAAGGAGTTCGAACTGCTGCAGTACCTCGTGCTGCGCGAGGGCCGCACGATCGAGCGCTCCGAGCTCGTCGATTCGCTCTGGCAGGCGGGCGACGACTCCGCCCCGGGCGAGCGCACGATCGACGTGCACGTGCGTCGGCTGCGTTCGAAGCTGAGCCGCTACGAGGACATCGTGCGGACCGTCCGCGGCGCCGGATATCGATTCGACCGTCACGCCGACGTCGTCATCCGGTACGGCACCGGCGCCCCCTCGCCCGACCGGATCTGAGGCCCGCCCCTCACGGCTCGTTTGTCGGACGTCGCGCGTACCGTGACGGCATGGCCCTCCCCCTGCAGACCACCTACCGGCCGCGCACCGCGGTCGACCTGGGCGCGACGGTCGGCAGCCTGCAGCGC
>JAJYSF010000142.1 GCA_021793715.1 Actinomycetes bacterium | reverse complement strand
CCGCTCCACGCCGCCGGATCAGGTGACGCGGACGACGTCACCGTCCCACGCGAACTGGGTGTCGAGCCCGGCGGCGCTCGTGATCGAGCTGATGTACTCCGTCACGCTGTCGCCCTGGGGGCCGTTCGAGAGGGGGACCGGCCGAGCCTCGTCGTCGATCCAGCAGGGGATGAAGCCCGCGGACAGGGCGCCCGTGTCGTCGACGTCGAGAACCGCGATCGCGGTGTTGCGGCTCTCGGGGTGGAACGGATAGCCGGGCATGTTCGGGTCGGGCGAGAAGCCGAACATCTCCTCCCGCCGCCGCGCCCACGCTTTCAGCTCCTCCGAGTCGCTGTCGGGGTCCGGCGTCAGCGCGGACGTCACGGTGACGAAGTTGCCGAGCCCGTGGAAGATGGCGCGACCCTTGTAGATCTCGACGCCGCGCATGATGTGCGAGTGGTGGCCGACGACGAGGTCCGCGCCGGCGTCGATCGCCGCGCGAGAGACCTCGTACTCGTAGTCGTCGATCCGTGCAGGCGTGTGCCCGTAGCCCTTGTGGAGCGCGACGACGACGACGTCCACCTTTTCGCGGGTCTCGGCGATCGCGGTCTTCATCTGCTCGAGCGACGTACGGTCGCAGAACGTGTAGACCTGCGGCGGGTTGCCGGGGTTCATGTCGTCGAGGTCGTAGTGCGTGAGGACCTTGACGTACGCGGATCCGGCCTTCTTGCTGGTCGCCCACGACTCCCGCGGTCCGACGCAGTTGAAGCTCAGCACGCCGACGGTCTTGTCCCCCACCGGCGCGATGGCCGGGCGCAGGGCCTCCGCCATGTTGGCGCCGGTGCCCGTCGTCGCGATCCCGAAACGCTCAGCATTGCGGAGGGTGTCGATCACGCCGCGGGTGCCGAGGTCGTACGCGTGGTTCCCGGCGACAGTGCCGACGGTGAACCCGGCGCGTGCCATGGCACCGAGGGCGTCGGGGTCCGCCGGCGGAGCCGGGACGGTGATGCCCACGACATCCGTCTCCGTCGTGTGCGGCACCTCGATCTGCCCGATCGCCACGTCGGCGGCCGTGATCACGGGGGCGCTCGGAACGAAACGTTCGTCGTGCTGGTCGAGCTGAAGCACGATGTCTCCAACGGCTGCGATGCGCATCGTCATGACTCTCCTTTGATATCAATCAGGTTGATATTATCGAGAGCGCGCGTCGTGGTCAACGCGTCGTCGCGGCCGCGGGCCTCAGCGCGCGTCGCCGCCGCGGCCCGACGAGCGCAGCCGGGCGGCCGCGAGGCGGGACGGAATGTGTCGCGGACGCACGGTCGAGGTGCGGCGCGAGATCGCCTCGGCCTCGGCCTCGTCGTCATCGAAGTAGCCGCCGGCGAGGATCTCCGCTGCCGACTGCAGGATCTCCCGGAGCGTGCCGTCGGGATTGTCGCCCATCGCGGTGATCAGGCGCTCCTCCTGCTCGCGGAGCTGTTCTGTGCAGCGGGCGAGGACGGCCCAGCCCTGCTCGGTCAGCTGCACCAGCCGGATCCGCTTATTGTGCGGGTGGTCGCCGCGCACGATCAGCCCCTGCTCGATCAGCTCGTTCGACACCGTGTGGGCCGCCTGGGCGCTGACGAAGGTGCGGCGCGCGAGCGCGGCGTTCGACAGGGGCAGCCCCTCGCCGAGCACCTGGATCACGGTGAACTGGGAGAGGGTGATCCCCTCGGCCAGCGCGACGTTCTCGGTGAAGCGCGTGAAGGCGCGGGCGAGGCGATAGGCGCTGTATCCGAGCCGCCCCGTCGCAAGCTCGCCGCGCGGGTCGCGCGTGATCTCATCCACACTGAGACCCTATCGCCGTACGCGCTAGTGGTGGGCGTCTGGCTGCAGTGAACGGGCAAAGTCATTTGACCAGGGCGGCCGCGCTCGTCATGATCAATGTCATGGCAGACAACGGCAACGACGCCGACGCGCGAGGCCCGGAGGTCGTTCCTGGCCTGTACTGGGCGGTCCGCGAAAGCTTCGTCGGCTACGTGTCGGGCAACCCCGACGGGCAGGTGTTCGGAGATCTCGGTGTCGAGACCGATGGCGAAGGCACCTTCCGCTTCCCGCTCGAATCCGCGCGGCGCATCGAGGGCGGGTGGCGTATCCGGTTCCAGGGCGTCGTGCGCTTCGTCGCACACGGCGGCATGCTCGACGTGACGCTCGCGTCGCCGGTCGTCGTGCTCGACGCGTCGGGAGGGTCCCTCGCCGTCGCATCCGAAGACCGCGACCTTCGGATCCTCGAGGTCTCGCCTGCGGATCCCGTCGACGTCGAGGGGGGCTGGCTCGTCTTTCCGCCCCTCGCGACGGCGCTCACGTCGCACGGCGCGACGGTGTTCGGCGACGTGTATGCGGCGGGGACGCCGTTCGCACCCCTGCAGATCGCGCTGCCGGCGGATGCGGGGGGCGCATGACGGCGCTGCCTGGCGACGACCTCGTGGATCCGCGTTCCCGAGATCATCGCGGTGCCCGGCCGCACTCCGGCGGCGGGGCACGCCACCTCCTGATCACCCTGCTCGGCGACTATTGGTTCGCGCGCAGCGAGCTGCTGCCCTCGGCTGCCCTCGTCGACCTCCTCGCGGAGTTCGGCTCTCAGGAGAACGCATCGCGTCAGGCGATGCGTCGACTCATGCAGCGCAACATGCTTGTGCAGGAGAAGCAGGGGCGAACGACGTCGTATGGGATCCCGCGCGAGATCGTGGCGAGCCAGCGATTGCGGCTGGCGCGCGCGGTGACGTTCGGAGCGGACTTCACCGATTGGGATGGCTCATGGACGGTGGTGTCGTTCTCGATCCCGGAGTCCGAGCGCGATGTGCGACGCGTGCTGCGCAACGGCCTGCGCGAGCTCGCGTTCGGCGATCTGCAGGACGGCGTGTGGATCACCCCGCACGACCGCGAAGACGAAGCGCTGTGTCTGCTCGATGAACTCGGCGTGAGTCGCGGTCATGTCATGCGCGCGACGTGGGCGCTGCGCGAATCCGCGATGGAGGAGATCGCCGAGGCTTTCGACCTCGACCGGCTCGCCGACGATTATCAGCGGTTCATCGACGAGCTCACGCCGAAGCTCGATTGGGCGGCAGGTGACGCGGATCCGCGTGAAGCGCTTCGCGTGCGCACTGAGCTCACCAACTCCTGGCTGGCCTTTCGCCTCGTCGACCCGGAACTGCCGGCCGACCTGTTGCCGGGCGGGTGGCCGAGGCGCCGCGCCCGGGAAATGTTTCTCACGATGTACGACCTCCTCGGACCGGCCGCGGCCTCGCGGGTGCGGGAGATCGTCGCGGCACACGACGAGTCGCTGTCCCGGATCGTGACGCACCACTCGTCGCCGTCGGTCCCCTTCCGCCTGACACCGGAGATGAACCGCGCCGTGTCGCGCGATCGCCGCGGAATGTGGTGACGGGCGCGAATCCGTCGCCGTTCGCCGTCCGCCGATGCGGGCGTCGCCGTGCGAGCCGCGGCGCGCGCGGCCGCGTGATGCGACCATGACGCGACGCTCACCGAGTTTCTTGACGAAAAATGTGACGCGCGTCTAATATTACGTTACGTAAATCTCGATCGAGGGAGACCGAGTGGCTGAGATGTTGCCAGTGGCCGATGACACGCACAGCGAGATCGACGCCGGTCGCGATCGGTCGGAGCCGGCCGTCAGATTGAGCGGCCTGAGCAAGAGCTTCCGGCGAGCGGATGGCGCGATCGTGCGAGCGATCGACGACGTCGATCTCGACGTCGAGCCGGGCGAGTTCGTCGTGCTGCTCGGGCCGAGCGGTTGCGGAAAGACCACTCTGCTTCGAACGATCGCCGGGCTCGAGACCCCGGATCGCGGGCGAATCGAGATCTCCGGGCGCACCCACTTCTCGAGCGAGAAGGGCATCGCCGAGCCGCCGGAGCGGCGGGGGATCAGCATGATCTTCCAGTCGTACGCGCTGTGGCCGCACATGACCGTGTTCAAGAACGTCGCCTATCCGCTGCAGTCGCGTCGCCGCGTGCCCAAGCACGAGATCGCAGACCGCGTGCGTCGCGCCCTCGCGCAGGTCGGCATCGACGAGCTCGAACGCCAGCACCCCGCTCAGCTCTCGGGCGGGCAGCAGCAGCGTGTGGCGCTCGCTCGCGCACTGGTCAGCCAGGACAGCCTCGTGCTCTTCGACGAGCCCCTGTCGAATGTCGACGCGAAGGTGCGCGAACAGCTGCGTGCAGAGCTGTCGGAGATGCAACGCGAGCTCGGATTCACCGCCATCTTCGTGACGCACGACCAGACCGAGGCGATGGAACTCGCCTCGCGCATCGCGGTCGTCGACCGTGGGACGGTCGCGCAGTTCGGCACCCCGCACGAGATCTATCACCACCCGACCTCGCGGTACGTCGCGCGATTCATCGGCGCGATCAACGAGTTCGAGGGGCGCGTGACGATGGT
>JAJYSF010000141.1 GCA_021793715.1 Actinomycetes bacterium | reverse complement strand
GAGCTCCGCTTCCTTGAGCCCGAGGGCGTCATCGATCATGTCGACGTGTTTCTTGGTGAGGGCGTCGAGATCCTTCTCGCCGCGCGCCACCTCGTCCTCGCCGATGTCGTCCTTCAGCGAGGTGAGCTCGTCCTTCGTCTGGCGACGGACACCGCGCACGCGCACGCGCGCGTCTTCGGCCTTGGCGCGCACGAGCTTCACGTACTCCTTGCGGCGCTCTTCCGTCAGCTCCGGCATCGTCACGCGAACGACGGTGCCGTCGTTCGTCGGGTTGACGCCGAGGTTCGGCATGTCGCGAATCGCCGCCTCGATCGCGGTGAGCGCGGACTTGTCGTAGGGCGTCACGAGGAGCGTGCGCGCCTCGGGGTTCGCCAGCGACGCGAGCTGCTGCAGCGGGGTCGGCGAACCGTAGTAGTCGACCATCAGCTTCTGGAACATCTGCGGGTTGGCACGACCCGTGCGGACAGTCGCGAAGTCCTCCTTGCCGGACTCGACGGCTCTCTCCATACGGTTCGCGGCTTCCGCCAGAACGTCGGCGATCACGGGGACTCCATTCATTCGTGGTTGCTGAGAATTCTACCGGCGAGCGTCAGCTCACACCGTGACGCTCGTGCCGATATCGTCGCCGCGGATCGCCCGCGCGATGTTCGCGGCCGGCTCCATGCCGAAGACCCGCATGTTCATCCCGTTGTCCATGCACAGGCTCAGCGCGGTGGAGTCGACGACCTTCAGTCCGCCGACGAGCGCGTCGGCATAGGTCACGTGATCCAGCTTCGTCGCGGTGGAGTCGACGCGCGGGTCGGAGGTGTAGACGCCGTCGACGCCGTTCTTCGCGACGAGCACCTCGTCGGCACGGACCTCGAGGGCACGCTGTGCCGCGACCGTGTCGGTCGAGAAGTACGGCAGGCCGGCGCCCGCGCCGAAGATCACGACGCGGCCCTTCTCGAGATGACGCTGAGCGCGGCGCGGAATGTACGGTTCAGCGACCTGGCGCATCTCGATCGCGGACTGCACGCGCGTCTCGGTTCCCGCCTGCTCGAGGAAGTCTTGCAGCGCGAGCGCGTTCATCACGGTGCCGAGCATCCCCATGTAGTCGGCGCGGGACCGCTCCATGCCGTTCTTCGAGAGCTCGGCGCCGCGGAAGAAGTTCCCACCGCCGACGACGATGGCGACTTCGGCCTCGCGCGCCGCCGCGGCGATCGCCTGCGCGATCGTGCTCACGACATCGGGCGCGACGCCCAACTGGCCACCTCCGAACGCCTCTCCGGAGAGCTTGAGGAGGACACGGCGGGTGGTGGCGTTGGCGTCACGGGTCACGTTGACTCCCTCTCGGATCGGCCGCGTGGGCATTGTCTCCACGCTAGCGCAGAAGACCGTGCTGAACCCTGCATGCGCGCCAAGAGAAACGGGGTCCGATCCGCTGAGAGCGGATCGGACCCCGTGACGACGTCGCGTCGTGTTACGCGCCGACCTTGTAGCGCGCGAAGCCGGTGATCGTGATGCCGGCCGCGTCGGCGACCTGCTGGATCGACAGCTTGTTGTCCTTCGCGTAAGCCTGGTCGAAGAGCACGACCTGCTTGAAGAACGCGTTCACGCGCCCCTCGATGATCTTGGGCAGCGCCGCCTCCGGCTTGCCCTCGTTCCGAGAGATCTCCGTGACGATGTCGCGCTCCTTGTCGACGACGTCGGTCGGAACCTCGTCGCGCGTGAGGTACTCCGGAGCCGCGAACGAGATGTGCTGCGCGATCGAGCGAGCCGTCTCGGCGTCGTCCCCGGAGAACGCGACGACAACGCCCACCTGAGCCGGCAGGTCCTTGTTCGTCTTGTGGAGGTAGATCTGGAACGCGTCGCCCGAGAGCGTCGTCACCCCACGCAACTCGACCTTCTCGCCGATGACGGCCGCCTCGTCGGCGATCGTCTGCTCGACGGTCTTCCCACCGGCATCCGCCTGGAGCGCCGAGGCGACGTCGGTCGCGCTGGCGGCGGCCACCGCGTTGAGGACCGTGTCGGCGAGCGCGCCGAACTTCTCGTTCTTCGCGACGAAGTCCGTCTCGCAGGCGAGCTCGATGATGGTCGCCTTGCCGTCCGACTCCTTCGCGGCGACGAGACCTTCCGTCGCGGCGCGGTCGGCGCGCTTGGCGTTGCCCTTCGCACCCTTCAGGCGGAGGATCTCAACGGCCTTCTCCAGGTCGCCGTCCGCCTCCTCAAGGGCCTTCTTGGTGTCGACCATGCCGGTGCCGAGCTGCTCACGCAGCGTCTTGATGTCGGCGATGCTGACGTTTGCCATGTGTGGCTTTCCCTTGCTGTCGGTGGTGATTACTCGGCTGCGGGCGCCTCTGCGGCCTTCTCGTCCGCGGGCGCCTCCTCCGCGGGCTTCTCCTCGGCGGCCGGCTGGGCGGGCGCCTCCTCGGCGGCCGGCTCGGCCGGAGCCTCAGCCGGCGTCTCGGTGCCGCCCGAGGCGAGCAGCTCCTGCTCCCACTCGGCCAGCGGCTCCTCGACGTTGCCCTCGCCCGGCTGGTGCTTCTGCTGCAGCCCTTCGGCCGCGGCGTCGGCGATGATGCGCGTCAGCAGCGAGACCGAACGGATCGCGTCGTCGTTGCCCGGAATCGGGTAGGCCAGGTCGTCGGGGTCGACGTTCGTGTCGAGGATGCCGATGACCGGGATGCCCAGCTTCCGTGCCTCATCGATCGCGAGGTGCTCGCGCTTGGCGTCGACGACCCAGAGGGCCGACGGCGTCTTGGTGAGATTCCGAATGCCGCCGAGCGACTTGTGGAGCTTGTCGAGCTCGCGCTTCTTGAGCAGGAGCTCCTTCTTGGTGAAGCCCGATGCAGCGGGGTCGTCGTAGTCGAGCTCCTCGAGCTCCTTCATCCGCGCGAGGCGCTTCGACACCGTCTGGAAGTTCGTGAGCAGACCGCCGAGCCAACGCTCGTTGACGTAGGGCTGGCCGACGCGCAGAGCCTGCTCGGCGAGCACCTCCTGCGCCTGCTTCTTCGTGCCGACGAAGAGCACCGTGCCGCCGTGGGCGACGGTCTCCTTGACGAAGTCGTAGGCGCTGTCGATGTAGGACAGCGACTGCTGCAGGTCGATGATGTGGATTCCACTGCGCTCCGTGAGGATGAAGCGCTTGACCTTCGGGTTCCACCGGCGGGTCTGGTGTCCAAAGTGAACGCCGCTGTCGAGCAGCTGGCGAATCGTCACAACGGCCATTGCCGTCTCCTTGCGTCAGGGCGCGCGCACGCGCGCCGATTTCGGTTATTGAGCCGGCACGGGCCGGCGATCCTGGTGCCCGACGTCCTCCCGCCCTCCGTGAGGAGGGACCGGTGGGAGGTGGCGTCACGACCGAAGCCGCGAGGGCACGCGAAGTCATCCCGATACACGAGATGCGACCTCAAGTGTACCGCACGCCGGGCTGCGAGATCGCCGTCGTCGCGCCGGGTCGGCACGTCCCCACGTGCGAAAACCCCCGGATCCCTCCACATTCGCTCTCACCCGCGGCTCACGCCCGTACCGGATGCGTCACGGTGACGGGATGGCTCTCGCAACCCGCCCCGGAAACCACCTCATCGAGCGTCGACCGCGCGGACACCGTCGACGCTCAACGATCGCGCTTGTCCTCGTGTGCGCCGCCCTCGGCGCAGCCGCACCCGCCGAGGCGAACATCGGCGACCCGCCGCCTGCAGCACCGCTCGCGTCCCACGAGGCGATGCACTCGAGCGCGCCCTGGGCGTGGCCGGGCGGCCGCGAGGAGATCGTGCGTCCGTTCGACGCCCCGGATCACGACTACGGCGCCGGCCATCGGGGTCTCGACGTCGCCGTCTCGGGCGAGGAGATCGTCGCACCGGCGGATGGCATCGTCGCGTTCCGTGGCACCGTCGTCGATCGCCCCCTCCTCACGATCGATCACGGCGCCGGCCTGGTCTCGACGCTGGAGCCGGTCGCGAGCGAGCTCTCCCCCGGCGCGAGAGTGACCCGTGGCGCCGTCGTCGGAACGCTCGCCTCGGGCGGACATACGCCCGCGGGTGCGCTGCATCTGGGGGCGCGCGTCGACGGCGCGTACGTCAATCCCCTCGCGCTCCTCGGCGCGGCAACCCGCCCGATCCTGCTGCCGTGCTGCGAGGGCCCGCCCTGAGACACGCCCTACGCGCGTGGGTGCGCGAGACGGTACGCGGCGGAGAGCCGCTCCGATGACACGTGCGTGTAGACCTGCGTCGTCCCGAGGCTCGCGTGCCCGAGCAGCTCCTGCACGGCACGCAGATCCGCGCCGCCGTCGAGCAGGTGCGTCGCCGCGGAGTGACGCAGCGCGTGCGGGCCGACCGCGGCGGATCCGACGACCGGACCGAGCGTGCGAGCGACGAGGTCATAGACGGTTCTCGGCCCCAGTCGCCCGCCGCGGACGCCCAGTTCATCCACCTCGTGCGAGA
>JAJYSF010000140.1 GCA_021793715.1 Actinomycetes bacterium | reverse complement strand
GATCTCGGGCGAACAGCACCTCGACGACGACCGCCCCGCTGAGGAGGCTGCCGAACGCCCACCCCGACAGGGAGATCGCGGGCAGGCTCGCGTGCCGGAGGGTGTGGCGCAGCAGCACCCGCAGCTCGCCCGCGCCGCGGGCACGCGCCGAGGTGGCGAACGGCGCGGTATCCGCCGTATCGAGGGCGTCGCGCGAGACCTGCGACAGGAAGCCGGCGATCGGGATCGCCAGCGTGACGACGGGCATCGCAAGCGAGGCGGGGTCGTTCCCGGTGCTGGTCGCAGGAAGCCACCCGGCGCTCGAGGCGAAGATCATGATGAGCACGGCGCCGAGCCAGAACTGCGGGGCCACGCTCGCCACCACTTCCAGCGCGCGCATCACGGACCCGACCGCGCGCCCGAAGCGCCCGCGCGACACGGACTGCACCACGGCGCCCGCGACCGCGAGGACCCACGCCAGCACGAGGGCGATCGCGGCGAGCAGCAGGGTGGGCGGCAGGGCAGCCCACAGCAGGTCGGCGACCGGCTGGCGTCGGGCGAACGAGTCGCCGAGCTGCAGCGTCGCGATGTCACGCAGTTGCAGGAGGTACTGCCACACCAGCGGCTGGTCGAGCGCGTACGCCTCGACGGCCGCGCGCACGGACTCCTCGCTCGCCTGCGAGCCGGGGCCGCCGAGAATCGCTTCGAGCGGATCCCCGGACGCACGCAGAGCGAAGAAGACGAGCGTCGCGACGAGCCAGACGACGCCGATGGCCGCGGCGAGCTTCGCCGCGAGCCACCTCAGCGTCGTCATCGTCACTCGGTCAGCTGCGCGTTGACGAACGTCGGGGTCGAGATCGTGTGGAGCGTACGGACCCCCGTCACCTGGTTCGTGAGGAAGTGGTTCTGCTGGTCGTACAGCGGCAGGACCGTGAAGCTGTCGAGGATGATCCGCTGGGCGTCGGTGTAGAGCTCCTGGCGTTCGGAGTCGTCCGTCGTCGCGAGCGCGTCCTCGAGCAGGGCGTCGAGCTCCGGATCCGTCAGCTGCGCGTTGTTCGCGAAATAGCCCGAGGGGGCCGGCACCGTGCCGTCGGAGTGGTACAGAATACGCAGGACGTCGGGGCCGACGGTCGTGTACGGCGCCGATACCGCCTCGTATTCGTGCGCCGCGAGCGCGCCGTACCAGGTCGACAGGTCGGTGGGCTGCAGTTCGACGTCGAAGCCGACCGCGGCGGTGTTCGACTGGATCTGCTCGAACAGCGACTGCTCGGCCGCGGTCGATTGATTCGTCGAGACCGGGAAGCGCACGGTGAGGCGCTCGCCGTCCTTCATGCGCGTGCCATCGTCGGCGCGCTCAGTCCACCCGGCCTCGTCGAGCAGGCTGTCCGCCTCGTCAGGATCCGTGCGGAACAGCTCCTCGTCGCTGAGTGCGAACGGTTCAGCGCTCGACAGCGCCGAGTATGAGCGGCTCGCGGTGCCGGCGAAGAGGGTCTCGATGCCGGGCGACGGGTCGGCGGCGCGGATGAACGCCTCGCGCACGAGGGCGTCGTCGAACGGTGCCTGAGCCGAGTTCAGCTCGATGCGGTTCGCAGCAGCCGGTCGTGGCGCGTCGATGTGTCCGAGGCCCTGCGACTCCGTGGCCGCGATGTCGGCCGGCAGGGGATTGTCGATGACGTGCACCTCGCCCGACGCGAGCGCCGCCTGTCGGGTGGCGGCGTCCGGGATGAAGCGCCATTCGATCCGCTCGAGGTGCGCCGGCCCGTCGTGGTCGATCTCGGGGTTCGTCGGGACGTAGTCGTCGTTGCGTACGAGGGTCACCGACTGCTGGGGCGCCCAGCTCTCGACGATGAAGGGACCGGTCCCGATCGGCGCCTGGCAGTTGTCGTCCATGCCGCGCTCGATGCCGGCGGGCGACTGCATCGCCGACCACTGCTGGCTCAGCACTTCGAGCAGGGCGGACTTCGGGGTCGACAGGTGCAGCCGGAGGTTCGTCTCGTCGACGACTTCGACCTCGTCCACCTGCTCGACCGAGAGATAACCGGTCGACGAGGCGGTGTCGGGATCCTGGAGGTGCTCGATGTTCACCTTGACCGCTTCGGCATCGAACGGGGTGCCGTCGGTGAACGTGACGTCGTCCCGCAGCTCGATGTCCCACGTGAGACCGTCCTCGGAGGCCTCACCGGATTCCGCGAGCCACGGGACGATCTCGCCGTCCGCGTCGCGACCGAACAGCGGCTCGAGGTACTGCGTCGAGATGAGGCCCTGGGGATAGTTGCCGCCGACATGGGGATCGAGGCAGGTGGGCTCCGCATCGCCCGTCGCGTACACGAGGGTGCCGCCGGTGACGGGCTCGGGCTCGGTCTGAGGGGCGGGCCCGCCGGCGGGCGTGCAAGCGGCAGCGACGAGCGCGACGGAGGTGAGAGCGAGTGCCGGCAGGGCACGACGAAGCAGAGGCATGGATTCCCTCGACAGTGATGTGGACGCGGTCCAGAAATAGACCGCACTCAGCTTAACGCCCGGACGCGAGCGGTTGTTCCCGTCGCATCCGCCGGGCGTCAGAGCGCCTGCGCGAACTCGGCCGGCGCGCTGTCGGCGATGTGTCGCAGGTGCGTCGGGATCTGCAGACCCTTCTCGCGCATCGAACGCGCCCACAGCCGTCCCGCGCGATAGGACGACCGCACGAGCGGACCTGCGAGGACGCCGAGGAACCCCATCTCCTCGGCGGCCTCGCGCAGGTCGACGAACTCGCCCGGCTTGACCCACCGATCGACCGGGAGGTGGCGCGGCGAGGGGCGCAGGTACTGCGTCAGCGTGATGATGTCGCACCCCGCCTCGCGGAGGTCGGCGAGCGTCTCGAGGATCTCGCGCGGGTCCTCGCCCATGCCGAGGATGAGATTCGACTTCGTGATGAGTCCTGCCTCGTGTCCCTGGGTGATCACGCCGAGCGAGCGGTGGTAGTCGAACGCAGGCCGGATCCGCCGGAACACGCGCGGCACCGTTTCGACGTTGTGCGCGAACACCTCGGGCCGCGCACTGAAGATCTCGCCGAGGAGATCCGGATCCCCGTTGTGCTCGTTCGCGAGCAGTTCGACGCCCGTGTTCGGGTTAAGCTCGTGGATCTTCCGCACGGTCTCGGCGTTGAGCCACGCCCCCGTGTCGGGGAGGTCGTCGCGCGCGACGCTCGTGACGGTGGCGTACCTCAACTCCATCCGCCGCACCGACTCGGCGACGCGACGCGGCTCGTCCGTGTCGTACGCGGCGGGGCGACCGGTGTCGATCTGACAGAAGTCGCAGCGCCTCGTGCACTGCGAGCCTCCGATGAGGAACGTCGCCTCGCGATCCTCCCAACACTCGAAGATGTTCGGGCAGCCCGCCTCCTGGCACACAGTGTGCAGGTCCTCGTCCTTCACGAGGGAGTGCAGGGCGCGGTACTCCGGTCCCTGCTTCACGCGGGTCTTGATCCACTCGGGCTTCTTCTCGATCGGGGTCTGCGCGTTCCGCACCTCGAGCCGCAGCAGTTTGCGCCCCTCCGGCGCCGCGACGCTCATGCGACCACCTGCGCGAACGTGGTGGCGAACGCGCGCCGCACGGCCGCCGACATGTCGGCAGGGGAGAGGTCGCGGCTGGTCTCCCGACGGATCGAGGTGACGGAGGCGTCTTCGATGCCGCACGGAATGAACTCATCGTAGGCGTCCAGCGCGTTGTTGCAGTTGAGGGCGAAGCCGTGCAGGGTCACACCGCGCTCGACGCGCACCCCGATCGCGGCGATCTTCGCTGGGCCGGAATCGCCGCCAACCCAGACGCCGGTGCGCCCGCGCACGCGGAAGCCGTCGACACCGACCTCGGTGAGGGCGTCGAGGAGACACGCTTCCAGTCGCCGCACGTGACCGACGACCTCGCGCTGCGCGCCGATGCGGACGAGGGGGTAGCCGACGAGCTGCCCGGGGCCGTGCCAGGTGACCTTTCCGCCGCGGTCGACGTCCACCACGGGGGTGTCGCCGAGCCCGGGGCGCTCGTGCTCCTCTGTGCGCGAGCCTGCGGTGAACACCGCCTCGTGCTCGAGGAGGATGAGTGTCTCCTCGCGTGTGCCGGCAACGATCTCTCCGTGGAGCCTTCGCTGCAGGTTCCAGCCGTCTGCGTAGGGCACGTACATCGGGCCATAGCCCGCCTCCAACACGGCGACCATCGCGTTTCCTCTCAATAATGGACTGAGTCCAGAAAAGCGTAGCGCGTCACGGAGCGACGACGGGCCTACGCTGGGGGCGTGGCGAAGACGACGGGGCCGGGGAGGCCGAAGGCGATCTCTCGGGAGATGCTCGCCGAGGCGGCGTGCGAGCTGTTCCTCGAGCAGGGGTACGACGAGACGAACGTGGTCGAGATCGCCGCGCGTGCGGGGGTGGGGCGATCGAGCTTCTTCAACTACGCCGCCGGCAAGGCGGACCTGCTGTGGGGCGGGCTCGACGAGCGGATCACGGAGATCGGCAGCGCGGTCTCCGACGGCGAGGCGCCGGCAGCCGCCCTGCGCCG
>JAJYSF010000139.1 GCA_021793715.1 Actinomycetes bacterium | reverse complement strand
CTCGAAGCGTGACCTCAAAGACGCATTCGAGGCCTTCGCCGACGCCAACCGGGCCTACCAGGCCGAGGAGGAACGCCGCCTGGCGTACGTCGCGGTCACGCGCGCTCGCGCCAACCTGCTCCTGACGGGATCCCGGTGGTCCGGGCAGAAGCGTCCGAAACAGCCGAGCCCATTCCTCGCCGAGGTGCTCGACGAGCTCGGACGCGAACCGCTGGCACAGGCCGACGACGACGAGAACCCGTATGACGGCGCGGGAGCGACGCTCGCGTGGCCCGTCGATGCGCTCGGCGCACGGCGCCAGCGCGTCGCGGCCGCCGCCGAACGGGTGACGAGCGCCGGCGCCGCCGAACCGACCGCCGAGCTCGCGAGGCTCCTCGCAGAACGCGAGGCGACCTCGCGGCGCACCCGGACGGCGATCCCGACGCGTGTCCCGGCATCGAAGTTCAAGGACTACGTCGTCGACTTCGACGCCGCCCTCACCGAGATCGAGCGCCCCATGCCGGAGCGTCCGTTCCGCCAGACGCGACTCGGCACGCTCTTTCACCAGTGGGTCGAGCAGCGCTCGGGCCTCATCGGTGCGACGCCGACGCCCGACGATGCCCTCTGGGAGATCGACGACGACGAGTACGGCACGGCGTTCGGAGCATCCGCCGAGGACGAACGCGATCTCGCCCGGCTGCGGGAGATCTTCGAACGCAGCGAATGGGCGCCCCTTCAGCCGATCGAGGTCGAGACCGAGGTCGACTTCGCCCTCGCGCTCGACGACGGTGCGCCGCCGCACATCATGATCTGCAAGCTCGATGCCGTCTATCGCCGCGATGACCGCGGCGGCCGCATCGAGATCGTCGACTGGAAGACGGGCAAGGCACCGACCGACCGGCGCCAGCGCGACGAGAGGATGCTGCAGCTCGCCCTGTACCGGCTGGCGTACCACCGCCGGCACGGCGTCCCCCTCGACGAGATCGACGTCGCGCTCTACTACGTGTCGGACGACCTCGTGATTCGGGACGAGTCGCCGCTGACGGAGCACGAACTCATCGACAGGTGGCGCGCCTCCCGCCGCTGATCAGCGCTCGTCGTCGGTGAGATCGACGGGCTGCGTCGCGTCCGGTTCCCGTTCGATCGAGGGCTGCGTCGCGTCGGCGTCATCCGGAGCGCTTCGCGGGGGAGCGGCGTCCCAGTCCTCCTCCGCGTGGAGGCGGAGCTCGTCGGGATCGAACGCATCGGTGTGCATCGACGTGTCCGACGCCTCGCGTTCGGTCCGCGGCACCCGATCGAGCAGCGCGACCGCCTCCGAGACGTCGGCCCTTTCGCGCGCCGGGAGGTCAGCGAGAAGCGCGTCGTTCACGAGGCCGTCGGACAGCGACTCGAGCAGCTCCGCGGCGTCGTCCACGACATCCGGTCGGTGCGTCTCGATACCGTGAAGCAGCCAGCGGGCGAACTCCAGCTCGGCGTGCAGCCGCGTGCGGACGCGGAGCGCGCGATCGGGCGCGCGCACGGCCCCGTCCGCGTACGAGCGGAAGACGTCGTCAGCGGCGTCAGGCGCGCCGGCCGTCCAGTGCAGGTCGATGGCGGGGTCACCGATCGCCAGGCCCTGCCAGTCGAGCACGCCCGTCACGACGGGCGCCCCCTCTGCATCGTCCCGCATCACGAACGAGGTCGACTGCGCCCCGCCCAGCACGACCGTCGATTCGTACCCCCACAGGCGGTCGTCCTCGGCGGCCTCCCGCCAGCGCACCATCAGGCGCACCGGGACCCGGCCGCTGCGGCCGATGGCGTCGAGCAGCTTCTCGAGGTCGGCACGCGCATCCGCGGCACTGCGCTCCGGAAGTCCCGCCGATCGCACGATCGACGGTGGCAGCGTGTGCAGGCGTGCCGTGGCCGATCCGATTGCCGTCGCGACACCGCGACCGGCGGGGATGTGCGTGGCATCGACGAGATAACCGGGCAGGAACGTCGTCGCGACGACGCGCGAGTCCTCCAGCGGCGCCGATCCGCGGATCTCGGGGGCCGCGAACCCCAGCAGCTCGCGTGCACCCGCGGTGAGCGCGCGCAGCGCGACGAGTTCCGCCTCGACGTCCGCGAGCGCCGTCTCGTCCGTGGGGATCCGCACGACGACGTCTTCGCCGGACGCCGTCACGAGTGCGGCATCGAAACGACCGGCTCCCTGCGCCGTCAGTCGGCGCGTCTTCGTGATGACCGCGTCTCCCAGAGCCGCCGACGCGGCCGCGGCTAGAGTGAGAGTGGATCGTGCCATGCCGCCCACACTATGTGGCCCCGCCACGCGCCGCACCACGCCACGCAGAGAGGGAGTCGATGACCAGTTCCGACACCGCCGGCACGTTCGATCCAAGCGCAGCAGAGCGCCTCACGCCTGACCTCGTGGATACCCTGCGCCGTGATCGAGACACGCGGGTTCTCCTCGTGGACGGCGATCGGATGCCCGTCGACGACGCGGCCGCGCCCGCGCTACGGTTCGTCGATCCGGAGGCGATTCCTCCCGGCGCCGACGTCGCGTTCCTCGGAAGGGACAAGCACGGATCCGCCGTTCTCCTTGCGGCCGCCGAAGCGGGTGCCTCGGAGTTCGACGGTGCGCGCTCACTGCGGGAGTTCGGCGCCGCGTTGCCAGACGCCGAGGCAGAGATGGCCATCGTCGCCGTCGCGCTCGGGCGCTGGCTGCGCGACGCACGGTACTGCCCGGCCTGCGGCGAAGCCACGCTCCTGGCGGCGGGCGGATGGTCACGGCACTGCGATGGCTGTCGTCGCGAGCATTTCCCTCGGACGGACCCGGCCGTGATCGTCGCTCCCCGGAGCTCCGACGGAAAGCGCCTCCTCCTCGGCGCGAACGCGGCATGGCGCGGCGAGATGTACTCGTGCTTCGCCGGGTTCGTGGAGGCCGGCGAATCGGCGGAGCGCACCGTGCACCGCGAGCTGCGGGAAGAGACGGGCGTGCAGTTGACCGACGTGCAGTACATCGAATCTCAGGCGTGGCCGTATCCGCGCTCGCTCATGCTCGGCTTCCACGCCCGCGTCATCGACGACGCGGAGGTGCGCCCCGACGGGGAGGAGATCATCTCGTCGCGGTGGTTCACGCGCGAGGAGATCGGTCGGGGGCTGCGCGGCGAACTCGATGTGCGCCTCCCGGGAGGGCTGTCGGTCGCGCATCGCCTCATCCGTGCCTGGTACGACGCCCCCGACGAGACGCCGTGAACCCCCTCGACGGACTCGACGACCAGCAGAGAGCGGCGGCCGAAGTCGTGCGCGGTCCCGTCGCGATCCTTGCCGGAGCGGGAACCGGCAAGACGCGGACGATCACGCACCGGATCGCGTTCGGTGTCGCGGACGGCACGTACACGCCGAACCGCGTGATGGCGCTGACCTTCACGTCGAAGGCCGCGGGCGAGCTGCGGGGACGACTGCGTGCGATGGACGTGGTCGGTGTCCAGGCGAAGACCTTCCACGCCGCGGCCCTCGCGCAGCTGAACTTCTTCTGGCCGACCGTCGCGGGCGACACGGCGCCCTCGATCGTCGACAACAAAGTGCGCCTGCTCGCGCACGCCGCGGACTCTCTGCGGCTGCGTCCGGACACCGGGACTCTCCGCGACGTCGCCGCGCAGATCGAGTGGCGCAAAGTCACGATGCGGCCGATCGACGAATACGCCGCTCTCGGTCGGTCGGTCGGATCCATCGGAGCCGACGCGCTCGTCGAGTTGATGAGCGCGTACGAGCGGCTGAAGGACGAACGCCGTCAGCTCGACTTCGAGGACGTCCTGCTCGCGTGCGCGGGGATGATCGAATCGGAGCCGCGCGTCGCTGTCGCGGTCCGCGAGCAGTACCGCCACTTCACGGTCGACGAGTATCAGGACGTCTCGCCGCTGCAGAACCGTCTGCTCGAGCTCTGGCTGGGCGAACGGCGAGACGTCTGCGTCGTCGGCGATGCGAGCCAGACGATCTACTCGTTCGCGGGTGCGGATGCGTCGTTCCTGCTCGAGTTCGGCACGCGCTATCCCGATGCCACCGTCGTCCGACTCGAACGCAACTATCGCTCGGCCGAGCCGGTGCTGCGCGTCGCCAACGCCCTGATGCGCGACCGCCCGGGTGCCCTGCGGCTGCGACCGGCCGACTCCGCGCGGGAGTCTCCCACGCCGGTCGTCCGCGCGTATGCGGATGACGCCGCGGAGGCGGACGGAATCGCGTCGCGGATCCGCGCTCTGCTCGACGGCGCGAGCGGCGCCCCCGTCGCACCGCGCGACGTCGCCGTCCTGTATCGCTCACACGCGCAGTCCCCACCGTTGCAGCACGCGCTCTCGCGGCACGGCATCGCGGCGAGTGTGCTCGGCGGCACGCGGTTCTTCGACATGCCGGAGGTCCGCCAGGCGATCATGGCGATCCGCGCCGCGGCGGTCGCTCCAACCGACATGAGCTTCGTGGCCGCAGTGCGCGATGTGCTGCGCGGTCTCGGCCACACCGACGAAGCGCCGGAGGCCGGCGGCGCCTTGCGCACGGCG
>JAJYSF010000138.1 GCA_021793715.1 Actinomycetes bacterium | reverse complement strand
ATGATCATCGAGGCGATGACCAATGCCGGGGCAGACCACGACCCCAGGACGCGATGGGAACCTCTCGCCCAGATCATCGAGGCTGCGGCGCGGGCGCGCGGTGTGGAACCAGTCGACGCGCGAGCGACCGCGCTCATCGCGGGTGGAGGCATCGACGCCCTCGTGGCGGAGCACCTCCACGATCCTGGCTACGACGTCACGGTTGCCGCAGAGACACTCGTACGGATGCTGGACACCGCGCTCTCGCGGTGATGATCAGGTCGACGTTCCCGTGTTCTTCCCGACGCCGACGACGCCGAGCTCGTACGCGAGGATCACGGCCTGCACCCGGCCGGCGAGGTCCAGCTTCATCAGCACGCGGCCGAAGTGAGCCTTCACCGTTGACTCGCTCACGTGCATCGCCTGCGCGATCTCGGAATTGCTGAGTCCCTTCCCGACGCGCTCGAAGACCTCGCGTTCGCGAGCCGACAGCACGGAGAGCCGTCCGTCATCGCGGGGAGCGGTGCTGGTGAGATGCGGGACCGCGACGTCGATGAGCTTCGCCGTGATGCGGGGGGAGACGACCGCGTCGCCGGTGTGCACGGTGCGTACCGCGGAGACGAGTTCGTCCGGCCTCGTGTTCTTGAGCAGGAATCCCGCTGCGCCCGCCTGGAGTGCACCGAATGCGAACTCGTCGCGGTCATAGGTCGTGAGGACGAGCACGCGCACGTCGGGGTGCTCGCTCGTGATTCGTTGGGTGGCCTCGAGCCCACCCATCCCCGGCATGCGCACATCCATGAGAACGACATCCGGTGCCAAACGGGCCACGGCGCGCAGCGCCTCAGCGCCGTCGGACGCGTCGCCCACGACGGCGAGATCGGATTCCGCCTCCAGGACGAGGCGCATGCCGTATCTGACGAGCTCCTGGTCATCGACGAGGAGCACCCTGATGCGCGCGTCGTGCGATGCGCCTTCTGTCATGACCCCTCCGTTCGCAGCCGCACGAACACTCGCCAGCCACCGCCGTCGCGCGGGCCGGCTTCGACGTCCCCATCGTAGAGCGCGACGCGCTCGCGGATCCCGACCAGGCCGCGCCCCGGCGACTCCGAGGGGATGGCGGGCGCGGCGTCGTCCTCGACGAGGATCGTGGCCGCACTCTCGCTGAGCTCGAGCCGCACGAGCACGTTTCGCACGTCCTTCGCATGCCGCAGCGCGTTCGTCAGCGACTCCTGCACGATGCGGTAGATGGTCAGTCCGACGGCCGTGTCGGCGCCGAGCTCGCCGGAGCGCTCGAGCCGCACCGGCAGGCCCGCCTCGACGAACTCGTCGACGAGGCGGGGCAGCTCTGTGACGCCGAGCGGGCGCTCGGAAACGGTCTCGCCATGCGTTGCGGTCGACAGCAGTCGCCGCACCTCGCCGAGCGTGCGGCGTCCCGTGTCCGCGATCTGACCAATGATCCGCTGCGCCTCGTCGCGCCGCTCCGGGACGGTCACGCGCGCTCCGTCCGCGAGCGCGATCATCACAGAGAGGCTGTGGGCGATCACGTCGTGCATCTCCCGCGAGATCCGCTCGCGCTCGAGCGCGCGGGCCATGTCCGCCTGCTGGTCGCGTTCGCGACGCATGCGCTCGGCACGGTCGACGAGTGCGGCCATGTGACGGCGCCGATGGCCGACGTTGACGCCAATCAGCGTCGCGATGAGCGCGATCGTCGCGAACAGGGATCCGAGGCTGAGCCAGTCGAGGTCCCACGCGTCGGCCTCGGCGCGCGGCGAGAGGCCGAGGAACGGCGGACCGGTGCGTACGCGCACCGCGAGAACGAGCGCGGCGGCCGTGCCTGCCGCGATCGTCGCGCCGAAGAGCGCCCACGCACGTCGGGCGCTCTCCGCAACCCCCGTGTACAGCAGTGCCGCGACCACGGGCAGCGCCTCCGCCATGGAGCCGGCCGCGGCGGACAGCAGCATCAGGGCAGGGGCGACGACAAGGGTCACGAGCGGGAGACGCTGTCGCAGGAGGATCGTTGCGACACCACCAAGCCCGAGGAGGAGGACGGCCCACGCCGGAGACGCCAGTTCCGATTCGAGGGAAAGGTAGCCGAGAAGTCCGGCGAGCAGGAGATACGCCGCGAGTTCAGCCGCGCCGGCTTTCGTGAGGCTCATGCGTCGCGCTTCTTCAGAGCGACCGCTCCAAGCGTCAGAGCGACGACGACCCACGCGGCCGCGATCATCCAGCCTGCGCCGGGGCTGATGTGGCCGCCCCAGATGTCGAGGAAGGGTGCCGGCATGTCGTGCACGCGCGCCATGGCGTCACCGGCGTTGCCGAGCAGCATCGCGCGGACCACGCGAGAGAACAGACCGTAAGGGAGGACCGACGTGAGGATCGGGCCGAGCAGCGTCACCACGAACACGAGGACGGCTCCGGCCGTCGTCGAGCGCACGAGCATGCCGATGCCGACGCCGAACATGGCACAGCAGCCGAGGTAGACGCCGGATCCGATGATCGCGAGCAGCACGCCGGGCGCATCGAGGGCGGCTTCGAGCCCGTGCGGAGCATAGAAGGCGAACGAGACCGCCCACGACACGATCGCCGTGAGGAGGCTCGTCACCGTGACGGCGGCGAACACGACGATCACCTTCGCCCAGAGGATGCGGAGGCGGCGCGGGCTCGCGAGCACCGTCGTCTGCATGGATCCGGATGCGTACTCGGCTCCGCTCGACATGACCCCGAGGATCCCGGCGATGATCTGGCCGAGGATCACCATCGGTGAGAGCACGTCATTCATCGTTCGTTCGAGCGAGGGGACCGAGGGCACACCGGACGACTCGAGTGTGGCGCCGAGGAATACGCTGCCGCCGAGTCCGACGGCGGCGATTCCTGCGATCGCGAGAAAGGAGGAGGGCACACTCGTGAACTTGATCCATTCGGACCTCACGACGCCCCGGAACGGGACCCGTGTCGCGCGGTCGTCAGCGCGCCCGGGCTTCGTGGCCAGCGACGTCATCGGCCTGCTCCTTTCGGCATCGGGTCGGCGGAGGCCGCCCGGTATTCGGTGTCGTGTGCGGTCAACGCGAGGTATGCGTCTTCGAGGGATCCTGCCACGGTCGTCAGCTCGTGGAGCACAACACCCGCGGCGGCTGCCTGCGTAGCGACGCGCTCGGCGGAGGCTCCGACGATCTCGATCGCTCCGTCCGGGAGCGACGTGACGGTGATCTCGGCGGTCGCGACCGCCGAGATCAGCTCCGCGACCTGCGGAGTCCGGGCGCGGACGGCGGAACGCGTTGCATTCGCGACCACCTCGTGCATCGGACCGTCCGCGAGGATCCGGCCCTGCCCGATCACGATGAGGTGATCGGCGGTCTGCATCATCTCGCTCATCAGGTGCGACGAGAGCAGCACCGTTCGCCCCTCAGCGGCGAGTCGGCGCAGCAGGGCACGGATCCAGAGGATGCCGTCCGGGTCGAGGCCGTTGACCGGCTCGTCCAGGATGATCGTCGGCGGGTCTCCGAGGAGCGCCGTCGCGATGCCGAGGCGCTGGCCCATGCCGAGTGAGAAACCACCGACGCGCTGGTCCGCGACGGAGGTGAGCCCGGCGGTCTCGATGACCTCGTGCACGCGAGTGGTGGCGATGCCATGGGTCGCGGCGATGGCGAGCAGGTGCTTGTACGCGGTGCGGCGACGGTGTGCGGCCCGGGCGTCGAGCAGCACGCCCGCCTCGTGAAGCGGCGCGGGAAGATCGCGATACGCGCGGCCATTGACCTCCGCGACGCCGCCAGTCGGTCGGTCCAGGCCGACGATCATGCGCATCGTGGTCGATTTCCCAGCGCCGTTCGGCCCCAGAAATCCCGTGACCTTCCCTGGTTCGACGGTGAAGTCGATGCCGCCTACGGCAACTTTCTTGCCGTAGCGCTTCGTCAGGGATCTGACTCGGATCATGGGGCCACCTTTCGTTCACGAATGACGCTACGGAGGCGGCGCGGGACGCACATCGGCCGAGAGGGCAGACCTCGGTGCGCGCCCAGTACCCAGGTCTATATCGGGTGTTGGTCCGGAGGTCAGCCGGGGGAGGCGCTCCCGCGCCCGACGTGGCTGCGCGCGTGCGCGATGGCTGTCTCCATGTCCGCGAAGAGGTGCTCGTGGTGGCGCAGGGAGGCGAGCACTCCGACGGATCGGAAGAGGCGCTCGTGGCCTTCCTGGACGCCCTTGATCAGCACGGTGACCCCGCGGCGCTCCAGCGCCTGCACGATCTCGGTGAGCACGTGGGCGCCGCTGGCGTCGATGAGCTCCAACTGGGACATACGCAGAATGACGACGGTGACGCCGTCGATCTTCATCGTCGTGTCGAACACCCGCTCCGACGACGCGAAGATGAGCGGGCCGTCGAGGCGCAAGATGGCGATGCGCTCATCCCCAGCCTGCGGGAGTCCGTGAATCGGCTCACGCTCGACGTGGGTGGCGCTCGACAGGTTACGGATCGCGACGACGCCGAGGAGGAGGACTCCCACCAGCACGGCGATCACCAGATCGAAGGAGACCGTCAC
>JAJYSF010000137.1 GCA_021793715.1 Actinomycetes bacterium | reverse complement strand
GTGCGAGGGGACCCTCATCGGTGGCGATTCGAGCCGTCTGTGACACGGCGATCGCGGCCGGAGGAACGAAGCCGTCGTTCCACTCCCACCCTCGCGCTGATGCGCGAGCACCACACCACCCTAGCAAACGGATGATTGTTCGCTGAGATCTCCCTGTGCGTGCGCAGAGCGGACGCCCGGGGCGCGCCCGGGCGTCCGTTCTGTCGTGGACGTCAGTCGCGGATCCGTGCGCCGAAGCGCTGCTCAGCGACGGCGACGCCCGCCATCTTCGCCTCCGTCGCCTCCGCAGCGGTGAGCGTGCGATCCTCGGCGCGGAACCGGAGCGCGAACGTGAGCGACTTCTGCCCTTCCTCCACGCCCTGCCCGCGGTAATCGTCGACCAGGCGTGCATTCTCCAGGAGATCCCCGGCGCCCTCCACGAGCGCGGCGCGTACGCCCGCGGCGGGGATCTCCGCGGGCACCACGACCGACACGTCCTGCGTCGCGGCCGGGTACGTCGACAGCGGTCCCGCGGTCACGCGACTCGGCGTGAGCGCGATGGCGCGGTCAAGGTCGAGTTCCGCGATGACGACGCGGCCGACGAGGTCGGCCTCGTTCGCGACGTCGGGGTGGAGCTCGCCCACGTACCCGACCTCCTCCCCCGCGACCGTCAACTGCCCCGCGCGCCCCGGGTGAAGAGCGGCGCGCTGCGTCTGGGCGACATCGATCGTGACGCCGACCGCGGCGCCGATGACGCGAACCGCGTCGAGCGCAGACGCGAGACCCGCGGCCTCCGCGGGGCGTCCCGGCTGCTTCGGAGCGACGTCGCCGGCGAACAGCACGGCCACGTGACGCGGCTGCGGCGGAATCGACGCGTGGATCCGATCGAGGTCGTCGTCCGACGGGCGCGCGGCGCGCGGCGGGTTGAAGTCCGTCCCGTACGTCACGCCGTCCTCGGGGAGGAACACCGCGCCCGTCTCGAAGAGCGAGAGGTCGGTCACGCCGCGCGCGAGGTTGCGATGCGCGGTGGCGACCAGTCCGGGGATCAGCGAGCGCCGCAGGAACGGCGCGGTCTGGTCGAGCGCATTCGCGATGCGCACCGCGGGCGCCCCGTCACCCGAGGCCGAACCGTACAGCGCGTTCGCCTGCTCATCGACGAACGGGAAGGAAATGGTCTCGACGAGACCCGCGGCCGCGAGCGCGTCCGCGACGCGGCGGCGAGCCTGTTGCGCGCGGGTGTAGCCGCGACCGGAGGGCGGAGTCGGCAGGATCGACGGAACCTTGTCGAGACCGTCGACGCGGGCGATCTCTTCCGCGAGGCTCCACTTATCGGTGATGTCGGGGCGCCATGAGGGCGGCGTGACCGCGAAGCCTGTCTCGGAGCGAGCCACGCCGCATCCGATCCGCTCGAGGATCCGCTGCTGCAGGTCGGCGTCGTACGAGACGCCGATGAGATCGGCCGCGAACGCCTCCGGGAGCTCGATGGTGAGCGGCTCGTACGCGTACGCCAGGTCGGTGCCGACCTCGCCAGCTGTTCCCCCCGCGAACTCGATCATCAGGTCGACCACCCGCTGAGCGGCCGCGTGCGCGACCAGCGGATCCACGCCCCGCTCGAATCGCTTGGAGGCCTCGCTCGGCAGGCGGTGACGTCGCGCGGTGCGCGCGATCGACACGGACTCGAACGCGGCCGCCTCGACGACGACGTTCGTCGTGTCGTCGCCCAGCTCCGCCGTGGATCCGCCCATGACGCCCGCGAGACCGATCGGCCCCGAGTCGTCCGTGATGAGCAGATCTTCGGCGCTGAGTGTGCGCTCGACGCCGTCGAGGGTCGTGAGCTTCTCCCCCTCCGTCGCGCGCCGGACCGTGATCCCGCCCTCGAGGCGGTCCGCGTCGTACCCGTGGATCGGATTGCCGAGTTCGAGCATCACGTAGTTGGTGATGTCGATGAGGATGCCAAGCGGGCGGATGCCGGCGAGCAGGAGGCGTGAACGCATCCAGGTCGGGGTCGGGCGCGAGGGATCCACGCCGTGCACCGTGCGCACGACGAACTGCACGACGCCCTGCTGGCCCCGGATCGGGTTGTCGTCTGCGATGGTCAGTGCGAAGCCGGATCCTGGCGCGACGTCGGCCGGCTCGCGCGTGCCCGGATCCGCGAACGCCGCGCCGGTCGAGAGCGCGTACTCCCGCGCGAGGCCTCGAATCGACAGCGCGTAACCGCGGTCGGGCGTGACGTTGACATCGACCGCGACATCGTCGAGGCCGAGAAGCGCGATCGCGTCCGTGCCGACCTCGGGGTCGAGGCCCCATTCGGCCAGCCGGATGATGCCGTCGTGGTCGTCGCCGAGTCCGAGCTCCTTCGCCGACGCGATCATGCCGTCGGACACGTGCCCGTACGTCTTCCGCGCGGAGATGGGGAACGGCCCGGGCAGCACCGCGCCGGGAAGGCTCACGACGACCTTGTCGCCCGGATGGAAATTCTGTGCGCCGCAGATGATGCCGCGCGGCTCCGATTCACCGACGTCGACCTGGCACCAGCGGATGACCTTGCCGTTCTTCTGCGGCTCGGCGTCGAACGACTCGACCCGTCCGACGACGACCGGTCCGGTCACGTCGAAGCCGATCAGGTCTTCCTCCTCGAAGCCGACGGCCACGAGCGACGCGTACACGTCGTCCGGCGTCGCATCCGCAGGAACCTCGACGAACTCACGCAGCCACGAAAGGGGGACGCGCATCAGACCACCATCCCGAACTGCTCGCTGAAGCGGACATCGCCCTCGGCCATGTCGCGCATGTCCTGCACGTCGCTCCGGAACATCAGCGCGCGCTCGATCCCGATCCCGAAGGCGAACCCGCTGTACACCTCGGGGTCGATGCCCGCGGCACGAAGCACATTGGGGTTGACCATGCCGCAGCCACCCCATTCGATCCATCGGGCGCCACCAGAGAACGTCGGATGCCACAGGTCGAATTCGGCGCTCGGCTCGGTGAACGGGAAGTGGTTGATGCGGAGGCGGGTCTCCGCCGCGTCGCCGAACAGCTGCTTGGCGACGTGGTCGAGCGTGCCTTTGAGGTGCGCCAATGTGATGCCCTTGTCGACGACGAGCCCCTCGGCCTGCGTGAAGACCGGCAGATGCGTGGCGTCAAACTCATCGGTGCGCGCGACCTTGCCGGGCGAGAGGATGTAGATCGGCACGTCTCGTTCGAGCATCGTGCGCATCTGCACAGGGCTCGTCTGGGTGCGCATCACGAGGTGACGTTCGGGCGGATCCACGAAGAACGTGTCCTGCTCCTGGCGCGCGGGGTGATCCTCATCCAGGTTCAGGGAGTCGAAGTTGAACCACTCGTGCTCGAGTTCCGGTCCCTCGGCGATCTCCCACCCCATCCCGACGAAGAGGTCGGCGATGCGCTCCTGCATGAGCGCTACGGGGTGGCGCGCGCCGGTGCGCGTGCGCTGGGCAATCGCCGTCATGTCAAGGCGCTCGGCTTCGAGACGCGCCGCGTCCTCCGCTGCCTTGAGGTCCTCCTCGCGCGCCTGGAACGCCTGAGCGACGCGGCCACGCGCCTGTCCGACGAGCTTGCCGAATTCCGCCTTGCGGTCTTTCGGCACGTGGCGCATCTGCGCGTTCAACGCGGCGAGCGCGCTGCCGTCGCCCTGGTGGGCGGAGCGCGCCTTCTTCAGCGTGGCCGTATCGGGGGCATCGGCGGCCGCAGCGAGGGCATCCGCGACGGCAGCGTCCACTCGCTCGGGAGTGATCTCGGGTACGTCAGACACGAGAGCCAAGTCTACCGGGAGGCCCCGGTCATCCCCGCGGCGCGAAGAACGCGACGCCCTCGTACGCCCAGTTGGGGTCGTTCATGCGCAGACGATTCGCCTCGGTAACGTTGGCGGTGTAGAAGTGCTTGCCAAACTTCGTGCTCCAGAAGCGGTGCACGGGCGCTGTGCCGGACGGGCCCGACGCCGCGCAGAACCCCACGCCCTCATACGTCCAGTTGCGGTCGCCCGTGCGCACCTTCTGCGCCTCGGAAGCGTTCGCCGTATAGAAGTGCGACGCGAACTTCGACGACCAGAACCGGTGGACGCCGACCGTCCCTGCGCGGCAAGATCCGTTCGACGCGGTCCACACTCGGAAGTCGCGCCCCTCGTACGTCCAGTTCCGGTCTGTCCGGCGCAGGGTGTTCGCCTCGGCGTCGTTCACGGTGTAGAAGTGCGCGTTATCGAACTTCGCGCTCCAGAAGCGGTGCACCGCCACGCTGTCGCGCGGATTGGCCGTGCCTCCGCCTCCGCCGCCCTGCGTCGAGCCGAACCAGTCGGTGAAGTAGTTGTAGAAGTTTCGGTTGCCGTATGCCGAGCACCCATCCCCCGTGCCGTAGCCGGCGTTGAGCGCCGCGCGGTTCGGTTGGTACGGCGTGTAGTAGTACAGCGCCGCGGTGGCGTTGTTCCGGATCGTGACCGGACCGGATCCACAGGCCGCGTTCGGGTGCCAGCGCACCTGCGAGGTCTTGCCCACGGGGTACCAGCTGAAGTACGAGTCCTTCGTGTAG
>JAJYSF010000136.1 GCA_021793715.1 Actinomycetes bacterium | reverse complement strand
CGCCACCCTCCAACCGACCGAAGCGATCCAGACCATCCTGGCCACCAGCCCCAGGTCACACAACGAAGGAACCTTGCCCCGCGATGATGCGGGGCAAGGTTCGAACGTTCAACTTTACGTGGAGCTAAGGGGATTCGAACCCCTGACCTTCTCATTGCGAACGAGACGCGCTACCAACTGCGCCATAGCCCCTTACAACTCGGACTACATTACCAGAGCGGTTGATGCCCGAAAAATCGACCTCAGCCGACCGCGCGGCGTGCGAGCAGCTCGCGTACGTGGCGTTCGATCTCCGCGTCGCCGGCATCGCGCGCAACGAACGGGACCGGCTCCTGCCGACGTGCGATCCGTTCGCGGGCGGCGTCTTCGCGGGCGGCCTGCGCCACGCGATCGCGCTCGCGGGCGGCGTCGACCGCGTCCGAGGCACGGGACCCGGCGGTCGCCGTGAGCGGCGCCGGCAGGGGGCGCGGCGTCCAGCCGCGGTCGGCGGAATCGAGGATCTGCGAGCGCGGCTGGACGCGCACAGGTGCGGCCTCCACCGTGACGGGCAGACGGCGCGCGGCACGTGCCGCGACCGTCGCCATGCGCCGGTGCATGCCCAGTGCGAGAACGAGAGCGGCCGCGCCTGCGGCGAGCAGCGTCCAGGTCGACGTCATCGCGAGCTGCCAGGCGCCGACGGCTGACACGACCAGTCCAGTGACGGCGAGCGCGGTGGCCGCGAGCCGCACGCGACGGCGAGCGCGGGCGCGGCGCAACCGCGGATCCGTCCGCAAGGCCGCGAGCTCCTGGCGGCGTTCCTCCGCGGCGATCTCGCGGGCGAGCTGGCTGGCCTCAGCGTCTCGCTTCGTGCGCGCGAGCTTCGCTTCGTTCTCACGGCGACGCCGTTCCACCTCGGCCTGGTCGTATTCCTCGCGCAGGCGATCGTCCTCGGCCTCGAGGCGCTTAACGAGGCGCCACTGCTTAGCGGCCTCCTGGCGTGACAGCTCAACGCGGACCTCGCCCGGCGTCTCGCTCGACTCGGCGAGCACACGCAGCGCCTGGTTCAGCCGGACCGCGTTGCGCTCGGCCGCGTTGTACCGCATCTTCGTCTGCCAGGTCGGCAGCAAGTAGACAAGCCACAGCACAGCGACAACGAACACGATCGCGCCGCCGCCGAGAATCTGCCCACCCATGCCGTAACGGTAAGCGACGGCTCCGGCGTCCGGCGTCTTCCGGCCGCGTGTCTAGAACAACTGACGCAGATTTGTGCGCGCGAGGTCGATCAGTTCGTCCCCTCTGCCCGACAGCACGGTCCGAATCGCGTAGAGCGTGAAGCCCTTCGCCTGCTCGAAGGTGATGGTCGGCGGCATCGAGAGCTCCTGCCGCTCGGTCAGCACGCTGAGCACGGCAGGGCCGTCATGGGCGAAGAACTCTTCGACCGCCGCGGGCAGCTCCGCCGAGGTCTCGACGCGGATCCCCTTGATACCGACCGCCTCGGCCACCTTCGCGAAGTCCGGGTTCTCCAGCTCGGTCGCGTAGGTCACGAACCCCGCCGCCTTCATCTCGAGCTCCACGAAGTTGAGCGAGTGGTTGTCGTACACGACGGTCTTGACCGGCAGGTTGTTCTGCTGCAACGTGATGAGTTCGCCGAGCAGCATGGCGAGCCCGCCGTCGCCGGCCAGGGCGACGACCTGCCGCGAGCGGTCCTGTGCCTGCACGCCGATCCCCTGCGACAGCGCGTTGGCCATGGATCCGTGCGTGAAGGATCCGATCATGCGGCGCTTGCCGTTCATCGTCATGTACCGCGCGGCCCAGACGGCGGGCGAGCCGACGTCGGGGATGAAGACGGCGTCGTCGGCCGCGGCCTCGTCGATGAGGCGCGTGAGGTACTGCGGATGGATGGTGCGCTTCGATGGCGTCGCGAGATCGTCGAGATCCTTGCGCGTGCGCCGGTAGTGCTTCACGGCGGCCTTCAGATGCCCGGGATCCTTGCCGCTGTCGAGCCGCGGCAGCAGTTCGCCAACCGTCTCGGCCACGCCCCCGACGAGCCCGATGTCGACGTGCGTGCGTCGGCCGATCTGCGCGCCCCGGACGTCGACCTGGATCACGGTCGCGTCCTCGGGGAAGAACTGCGGATAGGGGAAGTCGGTGCCGAGCATGAGCAGCGTCTCACACTCGCGCATCGCGTGATAGCCCGACGAGAAGCCGATCAGCCCCGTCATCCCGACGTCGAACGGGTTGTCGTATTCGACGAACTCCTTGCCGCGCATCGCGTGGACCACGGGCGCCTGCAGTCGCTCAGCGATTCGGATCAGCTCGTCGTGCGCACCGGCCACCCCTGCGCCGGCGAGGATCGTGACCTTGTCACACGAGTTGAGCGCCGCCGCGGCCCGCTCGAGCTGCGACTCGGCGGGGAACACGCGCGGGGCATAACCGCGGATCTCCTCCGCGGCCGCGTCGATGTCGGCGAGCGCGATGTCCCCCGGGATCACGAGCACCGCGACCCCGCGCTTCTCGATGGCCTCGCGCATCGCGATCCGCAGCAGGCGCGGCATCTGGTCCGGCGTCGACACGTGCTCCGCATAGACGCTGCACTCACGGAAGAGTTCCTGCGGGTGCGTCTCCTGGAAGTAGCCGGATCCGATCTCGTCACTCGGGATGTGCGCCGCGATCGCGAGCACGGGCACCCGCGAGCGCTGTGCGTCGTAGAGGCCGTTGATGAGGTGCAGGTTGCCGGGCCCGCAGCTGCCGGCACACACCGCCAGTTCGCCGGTGATCGCCGCTTCCGCGCTCGCGGCGAATGCAGCGGCCTCCTCGTGGCGCACGTGCACCCACTCGATGTCGCCGTTCGTCCGCAGCGCGTCGGTGAAGCCGTTGAGCGAGTCACCGGGAATTCCGTACACGCGCCGGACTCCGCTTGCGTGGAGGGTCTCGACGATGTTCTTGGCGACCGTGGGCATCTGCAGTTCCCTTCGACGATGACGAGGTGAGGGCATCCTCCCACCTCGTTCGCCGCGATAACAGGGGTGGTGCGAGTCGCAGCGGAACTGACGGATCAGCCGAGGCTCGTCTGGTCCGTATCCGGGATCGTGGCGGCGTCGTGCGGCACGCGCCCCGTCACCCAGCGGCGGAGCACGCCCTCCGGGACGTCTTCCGTCGTGAGCGCGAACGCGTAGTGATCGCGCCAGTCGCCGTCGATGTGAATGTAGCGCGGACGGAAGCCCTCGTAACGGAACCCGAGCTTCTCGACGATGCGCAGACTCGGGGTGTTCTCGGGACGAATGCAGATCTCCATGCGGTGCAACCGCAGGGCGTCGAAGCAGATGTCGGTGGCGAGTGCAACGGCTGTCGGAGTGATGCCGCGACCGGCGAATCGTTCGGATACCCAGTAGCCGATGGTCGCCGATGACAGGGATCCGCGAGAGATGCCCCACACGTTCAGCTGGCCCGCGATCTCGCCCTCATGCAGCATCACGAACGGCACGCCGCTGCCATCGCGGTACTGCTGCAGCAGACGCTTAATGGATCCGCGCATGTCGATCTCGCCACCGCCGCCGGGGTTCGTGGCTTCCCAGGGCTGCAACCAGGATCGGTTCGTCAGCAGCTCGTGCTGCAGCGTCCGGGCGTCGCGTGAACGGACGAGCCGGATGGACACGGCCCCGTGGGACCTTTCGAGGATGTCCATCCGGCTCTCCCGTATCGCGACGGCGAAGCGCGACCGAGCGCTTCTTGGTCAGAGGTTGGCGGCGAAGTCCTTGATCCAGGGCCGCAGGTCGGGCCCCAGGTCGTCGCGGTCGCTCGCAAGCTGCACGATCGCCTTGATGTAGTCGAGCTTGTCGCCCGTGTCGTATCGACGGCCGCGGAAGATCACGCCGTAGACGTCGACGTTGTCGTCGTCGGCCGCGACCTCGTTGAGCGCATCGGTGATTTGGATCTCGCCGCCCTTGCCCGGCTCCGTGTGCTCGAGCACGGGGAAGATCTCGTGGGTGAGCAAGTAGCGGCCGATGATGGCGAGGTTGCTCGGCGCCTCCTCCTTAGCCGGCTTCTCGACGAGGTTCAGCACCTTGACGACGTCCGGGTCGTCGGTCGCCTCGACCGAGGCGCAGCCGTACATGCTGATCGACTCGGGATCGACCTCCATGAGGGCGATGACCATGGCCTTCTTCTGCTCGTTGACCTCGATCATCTTCGGCAGCAGCGGGTCACGCTCGTCGATGAGGTCGTCACCGAGCATCACGGCGAACGGCGTCTCCCCCACGTGCTGCTGTGCGCGGCCGATCGCGTGACCGAGGCCCTTCGGCTCGCCCTGGCGCAGGAGATGCACGTCGGCGAGATCGCTCGACTTCCTCACGCGTCCGAGCTTCGAATCGTCGCCCTTCGCGGTGAGCTTCTCCTCGAGCTCCGGCACGGAGTCGAAGTGGTTCGCGATCGCGTTCTTGTTGCGGCCGATGATCATCAGCACGTCGCGGATCCCCGCGGCGACCGCTTCTTCGACCACGTACTGAATCGCCGGCTTGTCGACGACCGGGAGCATCTCCTTGGGCGTCGCCTTCG
>JAJYSF010000135.1 GCA_021793715.1 Actinomycetes bacterium | reverse complement strand
CGGAACGCCTCGTCCAAGAGGCGTTCGGCACCGGGATGCCGTCGTTCTCGCCGGCCGCGGCCGTGGGCAACCTCCTCATTGTCATCGCACTCGTGTTCGGGTTCCTGCATCTGAAGCTCCAGCACCGACAGGGGGCCCGCTCATGACTCCTGCCCGTTCGATTCGGCGCACCTGGTGGAAGACCGCCCTCGGCGTCGTGTTCACGCTCGCGATGCTGTTTCCCGTCTACTGGATGGTGAATGTCTCGTTCACTCGGACCAGCGACCTGCGCCGCACACCGCCGCATTGGTTCCCCTGGGACCCGACGTTCGAGGGATACACGGCCGTCTTCGCGCAACAGCTCCCGGCTCTCGGAACGAGCCTGATCGTCGGCCTCGGATGCGTTGCGGTCACCCTCGTGATCGCGGCTCCGGCCGGGTACGCGCTCGCGCTGCTGAACCTGCGCGGGGGCGGGCCGCTCAACTTCGTGCTTCTCGTTGCGCAGATGATCCCGGCTGTCGTCATGGCGATGGGCTTCTACGCCGTGTACAACAGTCTCGGCCTGCTCAACACGGTCTGGGGGCTGATCATCGCCGACTCGACGATCGCGGTCCCCTTCGGTGTTCTGCTGTTCACAGCGTTCATGGGAGGAATCCCGCGCGAGTTGCTGCAGGCGGCGCGCGTCGACGGCGCCGGGGCATGGCGCACGTTCGTCTCGATCGTGCTCCCGATGAGCCGCAACTCGATGCTCACGGTCGCGCTCTTCGCCTTCCTTTGGGCGTGGTCGGACTTCATCTTCGCCTCGACCCTCAATCGCAACGGCGACCTCATCCCCATCACCCTCAGCATCTACAACTACATCGGCAACAACACGACGCAGTGGAACGCGATCATGGCGACCGCTGTCGTCGCGTCCGTACCTGCTGCCGTCCTGCTCGTCATCGCCCAGCGCTACGTCGCGGCCGGTGTCACGGCGGGCGCCGTCAAAGACTGACAAGGATTCTTCGTGACGATCGACATGACATGCTCCGGTTCTCTCGCCCGCCCCGTGGACGCACCGGGAACGCGACGCGGAATCGGTGTCGGCGAGATGCACCTCGACGGCGGTTTCTGGGGCGCGCGCCAAATGACCAACGCGCGCGCCACACTTCGGCACTGTTACGACTGGATGGAGCGACTCGGCTGGCTCGCGAACTTCGATCGCGTTGCGAGCGGCTCAACAGGAGACGATCGCCCCGGCTGGCAGTTCTCCGATTCGGAGGTCTACAAGCTGCTCGAGGCGGTGGCCTGGCAGCAGGGGCACACGCCGGATCCGGCGGTCGAGAGGATCTGGGCGCAGCTCGTCGATCGGATCGCGGCCGCGCAGGACGACGACGGATACCTCAACACGTGCTTCGGCCACGCTCACCAGCCGGCGCGCTACTCCGACCTGTCGATGGGGCATGAGCTCTACTGCACGGGCCACCTGCTGCAGGCCGCTGTGGCGCGTGTGCGCACCCACGGTGAGGACGAACTCGTCCGTGTCGCCCGCCGTGCCGCCGACCACGTGTGCCGTGAGTTCGGAGCGAACGGGCGGCCGGGCATCTGCGGGCATCCGGAGATCGAGGTCGGACTCGTCGAGTTCGGTCGCGCGCTCGGCGAACCGACCTACATCGAACAGGCGCGCCTGTTCGTCGAACGCCGCGGACGCGGAATCCTTGCCCCGATCGCGCTGCTCAGTCCCGCGTACTTCCAGGACGACGTTCCGGTCCGCGACGCCGACCATTGGCGCGGTCACGCGGTGCGCGCCCTGTACCTGGCGGCCGGCGCACTCGATGTCGCGACGTCGACGGGCGACCGCGAGCTCGTCAGTGCGATCGAACGCCAGTGGACGAGTTCGGTCGAGCGTCGCACGTACCTCACGGGGGGTATGGGCTCGCGTCATCAGGACGAGGGCTTCGGCGACGACTGGGAGCTCCCCTCCGATCGCGCGTACTGCGAGACCTGCGCGGGCGTGGCCTCGGTCATGGTGTCGTGGCGCCTCTTGCTCGCGACGGGCGAGGCGAAGTACGCCGACCTCATCGAGCGAACCATGTACAACGTCGTCGCGACGTCCCCGCGCGAGGATGGTCGCGCCTTCTTCTACGCCAATCCGCTGCATCAGCGCGAGCCCGGCGGTGATGTACGGCTGGACGAGGTCAATCCGCGGGCCGAGGGTGGGATCCGCGCGCCCTGGTTCGACGTGTCGTGCTGCCCGACCAATGTCGCCAGGACGCTTGCCTCCTGGCAGAGCTACGCGGTTTTCGTCGACGAGTCGGGTGAGGATCCGGTTGTGACGATCGCGCAGTACGCCGCCGGCGCGATGCACGTCGCAACGGAGCGCGGCACACTCGCCGTGGACGTCGAGACGGCGTATCCCAAAGAGGGCGTCGTGCGCTTCCTGGTCCGCGAGGCGCCCGCCGGACGCGTCGGGCTTCGTCTGCGCGTACCTCACTGGGCCGATGGGGCGAGCATACGCAGTCGCGACGAGGCCGTGACCTCGTGCGCACCGGGCTGGATCGATGTCGTGGGTCCGGTAGCGGCCGGTGATGAGATCGTGCTCGACCTTCCCGTGCGGCCGCGCTTGACCTGGCCGGATCTGCGCATCGACGGCGCCCGAGGAACGGTCGCGGTCGAACGCGGACCGGTCGTGCTCTGCCTCGAATCGGTCGATCTGCCCGACGACGTGTCGATCGACGGTCTCGCCCTCAGCGTCGATTCTCTGCCGACGGATCGAGGCGACGGCGCGATCGTCCACGCTCGCACCGTGTCCCTGCCCGCGCACGGAGACGGTCGGCCGCCGTTCGTCTCGGCGCGCCCGAATCCCGGTCGCGGGGACGCGCGACACGAACGCGCGTTCGAGGTGCCGCTCATCCCGTATCACCGGTGGGCGGAGCGTGGCCCATCGACGATGCGCGTCTTTTTGCCCGTGGCCTGAAACGCCTCGGGGACACTCAGCGCGCGCCGTCGCGCGAACCGGTTCGATGAAAGGAAGCTCCGCTCCGCAGTACCACGGCCCCTGAGGCCGAGCAGTTGACGACGCCGGCGTGCACCGCACGACGGATCCACGAACACATGGAAGGCACTCGATGATGAGGACGACACCTTTACGGCGCCGATCACGGCGGGCGGCCATCGCCCTGCCGGTCGCGCTCACGCTCGGAGGGGGCATCGGGGCCGTTGCGGTCCCCGCCGCGGCCGATGCGGCTCCGGCACCCCTGCTCCACTACACCATGGACGCGATCGACGATGGAGTCGTCGCTGATGCCTCGGGCAACGGTCTCGACGGCACCCTCACGGGCGCGGCCGAGATCGTCGACGCGGGCGACGGTGGGGCCGCCCTGCAACTGTCGGGAGGTGACGGCGGCGGATACGTGACGCTCCCGCGCGGCGCGCTCGAAGGTGCCACTGACCTCACCGTTTCGACGCGCGTGCGCTGGGACGGATCCGGCGGCGCGTGGCAGCGGTTGTTCGACCTCGGCACCGACTCCACCAGCTACCTCTTCGCGTCGCCATCGGACGGCGACGGCGCTCTCCGCACTGCCATCACGCTTTCGGGCGGGAGCGGTGAGTCGGTCGTGACCGGCTACGGCCCGCTGCGCGCCGACGAATGGGTGACGGTTACGACGACGCTCGACGCGAGCGCCGGCAACGTGACGACGTACCTCGACGGCGTCGCCGTGTCGACCGCGGAGACGAACATCGCCGCGGGCGAACTCCTCGCGGCGGAGGCCGAGGCCGCGGGCTTCATCGGCAAGTCGTACTATCCGGATCCGCTCTTCCACGGCGAGGTCGACGACTTCCAGGTCTTCCACGATGCGCTGAGTGCCGAGCAGGTCGCGGGTCTCGTCGATGAGACACCGAAGTTCGAAGCGCTGGCGACCGAGACCTTCGAGATCCGCACCGTCGCGCAGTCCGCGCCCGAACTGCCGTCGAACGCGCGTGCGACGTACTCGGACGGGTACGACCGCGACGTGCCCGTCACCTGGGACGAGGTCGACCCCGCGCAGTATGCGGAGCCGGGAACGTTCGAGGTGTCCGGCGAGGCTGCGGGGCACCCCGTGACCGCGACCGTCACGGTGCACAGCGGCGGCCTGCAGGTCGACCTCGGATCCGACACCGGCGAGTTCAAGGGCGGCGCATCGGGGCTGCTGTACGGGCTCTACGCCGACGGCATGCCGACCGACAACCTCATCGAGGGCATGAACGTGCGTTCGGTGGCGACCAAAGCGCAGGACGGCGCCCAGCACCCTGGGTCCGACGCCCTCGAGGTGCTGGAGCAGCTGGCCGGCGCGACCGACGGCGACGTGTACCTGCGCGTGACCGACTGGTACCGGGGGTTCCCGTACCAGTGGCCGGGCGAGACACCGGAAGAGAAGCTCGCGGATTACGCGAGCGTTCTCGACGGGCAGCTCGAGAGGATCGGGGAACTGGACGAGAAGTACCTCGACAACCTCGTCATCGAACCGTTCAACGAGCCGGAGGGAAACATGTTCGGCACGGGCGAGTGGAGCCTGGACGGCACGTCCTGGCTCGACGACCCCACCGACTACTTC